>CAZZZK010000044.1:0-11930 GCA_964658555.1 Vulcanimicrobiota bacterium
CGGCCGGGCTCGCCGTGGATCCCGATCCCGACTTCCATCTCGTCGTCGCCGATCTCGAAGAGCGGGCTGCCCTTCGCCGGCGGCGTGCACGACGTGAGCGCGATCCCCATCGTCCGCGTGACCGCGTTGACGCGCTTCGCGAGCGCGACGAGCTCGTCGAGCTCGGCGCCCTTCTCGGCCGCGGCGCCGACCGCTTTGATGATGAAGAAATTGCCCGCGACGCCGCGCCGGCCGATCGTGTACGACGAATCCTTCACCGCGACGTCGTCGTCGATGATCACCGTCTCGACCTTGATGCCGTCGGCCTCGGCGAGCTCGCGGCCCATGTCGAAGGCGAGCCGGTCGCCCGTGTAATTATTGACGAGCAGCAGCACGCCTTTGGGCGACGCGAGCAGCTTCGTCGTCTCGTAGACGTAGTCGGCCGGCGGCGCGGCGAAGACGTTACCCGGACACGACGCGTCGAGCATCCCCTTGCCGACGATCATGACGTGCGCCGGTTCGTGGCCCGAACCCGATCCCTGCACGATCGAGACGCGATCGTTCGAGGGCGAATCCGAGCGCTTTATGAGGTTGAATTCCGGCACGTAGGTGAGCGTGTCCGGATTGGCGAGCGCGATCCCCTTGAGCATCTCCGGAACGAACTGCTGCGGATCGTTGACGAACTTCTTCATTTCGACACTCCTGTGCGAGTACGGTAGGCGTTGGAAAGATCTTCGAGCATCACGGCGATCGCGACGGCTCCGGCATCGACCGAGCCGATGCTGCGCTCGCCCGAATACGAGGCGCGGCCGCGTTTCGCGACCAGCGTCTTGGTCGCGTCGGCGCTCTCGCGCGCGACGCCCGCGACGCGGGCTGCGGCGTCGGCCGCGGAATCGGCCGCGTGCGCCGTCGCATCGTCGGCCAAGGCCTTCGCGGCCGGGATCAACGCGTCGAGCAGCGTCTTATCGCCGACGTCGGATTGTCCGCGTTGCTTGATGCCCTCGGCAGCCGCGAGCAGCATCGCGGCGGCATCGGCGCGCGAGAGCGACGGCTTCTCGCCCGCGACCGCGGCCGCGCGCAGGAAACCCGTGCCCCAGAGCGGCCCGGACGTTCCGCCGACCTTATTCATCACGACCATCGCGATCTTTTTTAGGAACGCGCCGCCGTTCGATCGATCGTAGGTATCGAGCTCGGCTGCGATCGCCTCGAAGCCGCGTGCGAGCGAGTAGCCGAAATCGCCGTCCCCGACGACGGCGTCGAGATCGCCGAAATATTTTTCACGTTCGATCGCGGTCGCGCACATCGATCGAACGACGAAATCGATCTGTGCGACGGCCGCGCTCCCTGTCGAATCTTGCACGAGTGGAGCCTTCCTACTTCGAGAGCGGAGTGTGAGGAGCCGGAACGGGTGCGGCGAGCAGCGCGACGACGTCGTCGCCCGAAACGTACGAGCCGACGTCGATGCCGCTCGCGTTGGCGTGCACGACGATCGGCGCGCTGCCCGGGTCGCCGAGCGACGAGACGACGATCGCCGCGCCGCGCATGTCCTCGTCTTGCGTGAACGCGCTGAGCGTCACGATCGTACGGAGGTTCGCCGCGACGGCGGCGTTCAAGCCGATGTGCGAATCTTCGACGACGACCGCGTCGGCGGCATCGACGCCGAGCCCGGCGAGCGCAAATTCGTAGATGTCGGGCGCGGGCTTCTTGCGCGGCACGACGTCGCCCGTGTAGATCGCGAATTCGCGGGCGAACTCCGGTCCGACGACCGTCGCGAGGACCGCCTGCACGGATTCGAGCGTCGACGTCGATGCGACGGCGAGTTTCCAGCCGCGCGCGAAGAGATCGCGCGCGAGCCGCGCGACGCCCGGCCGCGGCGCGACCTCGCCGGCTTGGACGAGCTCCGTGAAGAGCTCGGTTTTCCGCTTATGGATGCGCGCGATCAACTGCTTCGTGCTCTCCGGATCGTCCGGCAGGCCCGCTTCGCGCGAGAACTCCGGCGTGAACACGCTCGCGAGGCGTTCCTTGCCGCCGCCGATCGCGAGCTTGCGGCCGTATTCCGCGTGCGACCACCGCAGCGGCAAGCCGAACTCGGCGAACGCGGCGTTGAACGCCGGCAGATGCCCGTCGCGCTCCGTATCGCCGAGCACGCCGTCGCAATCGAAGAGCAGCGCGTTCATGCCGCTTTCCCGTCGCTATGGAAACCGCGGATGTGTTCGACCGCGAGCTGTTTGCACGCTTCGCGAACGTACTTGAAGAGCGACGGCGGATCGTAATTCTTCGGATTCTCCGTCAGGAACTCGCGATTCGCTTCGAGATACCGAACCTTCAGCGCGGTGGAGATGTTGACTTTCGCACAGCCGCGCGAGATCAGATCGTCGAACTGCGCCTGCGAGAGGCCGGTCCCGCCGTGCAGACACATCGGGATCGGCTCGGCGCGCACGAGATCGCTGACGCGCTGCGCGTCGAGCTTGGGCGCGCTCTTGTAGGTACCGTGCTTGTTGCCGATCGCGGGCGCGAAGCAATCGATCTTCGTCGCGCGGATGAAATCGAGCGCGACCTCGAGCGGTTGCGCGACGCTCGCGTCGTCGGAGCCGAGCCCGTCTTCGACGCCCTCGATGCCCTCGATCTCGCCCTCGACCGACGCCCCCGCGGCGTGCGCCTCGGCGACGACCTCGATCGTCTGACGCCGGTTCTCCTCGACGGAGAGTTCGTGCGCGTCGAAGAGCACCGAATTCCAGCCGACCTCGAGACACTCGCTGATGACGCGACGATCCGGACAATGATCGAGATGCAGCGCGACCGGGATCGGCAGATCCCGGGCCATCTCCGTGAACATCGCGTGGAGCACGCGCGCACCGTACGCCTTGACCGTCTTTACCGAGGTCTGCACGATGAGCGGCGCGCGCACCTCGACGGCCGCGGCGAGGACCGCTTCGAGCGTGAGATCGTTGAGGATGTTGATCGCGGCGACGCCGTAGCGTTCGTCGAACGCGCGGTCCACGATCTGCTTCATGGGCACGACTGCCATTAACGGGCACTCCTTCGAGACGGCGAGACGGATTCGTACATACCCGGACGCGCGCCGACCGCGCCGAGCAGCGCGCGCGCCGTCGAGAGATTGGTGACGAGCGTCGAGAACCAGCCGCCGCGCGAAGCGGCGAGGATCGCCGCGACGCGCGCCTCCCCCGCGACGATCGCGATGCGTTCGCGCGCGGTCGTTTTGATCTTCGCGAGATCGGCGCCGATCATACGCTGCGCGGGCGACGGCATCACGAGCGCGCCCGACGCGTCGATGAACCACTGGCAGACGTCGCCGACCGCACCCCGCCTCCGCAACCCCGAGAACTCGCGTTCCGAGAGCGTCCCGAGCTCGTGAATCGTCGAACTGCCGAGCCCTCCGATACACATCAGGGTCACGGTCGCGCGCTCGGCGAGCGCGAGCGTCGCGCGTATCCCGGGCTCGTTCATCAGCAGCGAACGGACGCGCGCGTTCTCGACGAAGGCGGGCGCGTTCATGACGTGCGGCGCGGCGCCGATCTTCGAGGCGAGCAGCGGCACGAGGCGATCGGCGTCGATTTCCGGGCGCACGACGCTCGTTCCGCCGATGAGCGCGACGCAACGGATCCCGCGCGGGGCGCTCGCGAGCGCTTCGAACGCCTCGACGGTCTTCGCGAGCGTCCGTCCCCACGCGAGCCCGATCACGTCGCCCTCTCGCAAGATCGTCGCGAGATGCGATGCCGCGAGCCGTGCGGTCTCGTCGATATCGGACGAGGCGACGAGGCAACGCTCGATCCCGAGCGCGCGCGCCAGCGCGTTCTCGAGCGCGACCGGCCGATGGGTCGGTGCTTCGACGCGAATCGTGACGACGTTCAACGCGCGCGCGCGCTTCAGAAGACGCGACACCCACGGTCGTGAGATACCGAGATACGCGGCGACATCTTCCTGCGTGAAGTCACCGTTGTAGTAGAGATCTGCCGCGATGCGGCACCGCTCCCGCTCGGCGTCGCCGACGCTCTGAACCGTCACCGCAACTTCTTTCACGCGCCGAACGCGACGCCTCCGCCCGTGACGCACGAACGTGCGTCGACGCAACGTATGTCCGCGCGACGTCACTCTCCAAATCGGGGAAGACGAACGAACGTGCGTGCCGAGAAAGAAGATTCTCTCTCGAGCGCGTCGATTGCGTAGCGATCCGTCGCGATCGGAGGTTCGTCCGGTCCGAATGCCGCCGCATTCGCCTGCACGACGGCTTTACGATCGGAGGCATCTATGGGACTTCTCACGGCCATCGGAATCAGCGTCGGCGTGCTCGTCGGCGTATGGGTCTACATCTCTGCCGGGATCCCGTCGCTCAATCTCGTCACGTGGGCCGGCGTCATCTCCTGGGCCATCTTTTACGCGACGGGCGGCGGCGCGGCCGGTTTCCGCAAATCGATCGGCTCGATCGTCACGGGCAATCTCTACGCCGCGATCGCGCTCTTCGCGTTCGCCCATATCGGCGGCGGAACGCTCGGCCTCTCGATCGCGTTCGCGATCGTCACGTTCTTCATGTGCGTGCAAGCTCGGTACGAAATCGTATCGTTCATCCCGGGTACGTTTCTCGCCGCCGGCACGTGGGTCGGCGTTGCCGTTGCGGGTAAAGGCGGCGATGGCGGTGCGTTCGCGAGCGCGTCGGAGATCTGGATAACGGTATCGATGATCTTGGGCGTCATCTTCGGTTTCGCTTCGGAGATCGGATATAAGAAGCTCATGGAAGCGATGCCGGGACACGTCGCAGCCCCGCCCGCGTCCGAAGTCCCGCAACTGTAACGTCGCTAGCGCCCTTTCGTTGGAGGTTTCTTTGCATCGACTCTCGCTACTCGCCGTCGCCGTTGCGGCCGGGGCGCTCACAACGGCGAACGCATCGGCAACCGGAAGCACGGCAAGCGCTCCGATCTCGTTCTCTTCCACGCAAGCCGCTACCGGACGTACGACGTACTATGCGAAATGCGCCATGTGTCATGGCGCCAATCTCGAGGGGATCTCGGGGCCGGCTCTCAAGGGCAAGGACGCGAATCTTCAGTCGCAGACGGTCAGCGGCGTGTATAAGTACACGATCGTTCAGATGCCGGTCGGCAACGCGGGTGGTCTTTCGTCGAAAGAGTACGTCGATCTGATGGCGTTCCTCTTACAATCCAACGGCCGTCGCGCGGGCAAAGCCGCTTTGACCCCGGCGACGCTTTCGAAGGACGGCTCGAAGATCGGCGGCGCGAGCAGCAAGCCGCACTAACCCAAGCCAGACGAACCTACGGACGCCCGGCGAGCCGCGATTCGACCGGGCCGCGCAGCCGCATCGCATCGGCGAATCGCAGCGGCTTCGGCCCGGGGGCGTAGCCGTTCTGCGCGAGCAGGTAGGCCATGATCTCGACGTACTGCTCGTGCGAGAGGCTGTTCATGCTCCCTGCGGGCGTATCGCGAACGATGAAATCGAAGAACGTGCCGAGCGTCATGCCCGTGTCCTTCCCGAGCGACGTGAAGGCCGGTCCGCGCAGCGGCGCCTGCGGGCCGCCGAGATCGGCCCCGTGGCAACTCGAACAATACGCGGTGTACGCGTGCGCGCCGAGCGCGACTTGCGTGCCGGTGAAGGCGACGTCGGCGGGCTGCGGACGCGCCGTCGCTTCGCTGCCGAAGCAAAGCGAGACCGCGAGTGCGATTCCCGCCGCGAGCGTCGTCCAAAGCAAGAGCGCGCTTTTCGGCACGTAGGCCTTCCGTTCTCGAGATGCTAGGTACTAGGTCCGTCACGCGTTTGTACACGTACGTATCATCGCGAATCCTACGCCGGTCACGCACATTCGTAACAGAGGCCCGGTTCGGGCAGCGGGGAACTCGTCGTAGCGTACGGCCCGCACGAGCGGTTTTTTTCTTATCGCGAGCTTACAGGAGCTTCCATGAAAGTGAAACGCTGGGCTTCCGCCACGGCGGCGGTCGTCTTGACCGTTACGGCGGGGGCCGCATACGAATTCCATGCGGCGAAAGCGACGCACGCCGCGGTCGAATGGCAGCCCGTCACGGACGAGCGCCTCTCCGGCGCCCAGAAGGACGACGGCTGGCTCATGTATCTGCGCAGCTACAAGGGCGACGCACACGCGCCGTTCACGCAGATCGACACGAGCAACGTCGGCCAGCTGAAGGTCGCCTTCACGCACAGCGTTTCGATCCCCAACGGGTTCGAGGCTCCGCCGATCGTGAACGGCCGCACGATGATCGTGACGACGCCGCTCGATCACGTCTACGCGCTCGATGCGACCAACGGTACGAAGCTCTGGGAGTACGATTACAAAGTCAATCCCAAGCAGCTGCGTACCGTCTGCTGCGACGTCGTCAATCGCGGCGTCGCGGTCTACGGCGACAACGCGTACATGGCGACGCTCGATAATCACGTCGTCGCGCTCGATGCGAAGACCGGTTCCGTCAAGTGGAACAAAGAGATTTATCCGAATCCGGGCGTCGGCTTCTTCATGACGACGGCACCGCTCGTCGTCAAGGGCCAAGTCATCGTCGGCGACGGCGGCGGCGAATACGGCGGACGCGGCTTCATCCTCGCGCTCGACGCCGCGACCGGCGCCGAGAAGTGGCGTCGCTACACGGTTCCCGCTCCGACGGAAGCCGGCGGAAAAACGTGGCCGGCCGGTATGTACAAGCACGGCGGCGGCAACGCGTGGGTGACGGGCTCGTACGATCCCGAAACCGATACGCTGCTTTGGGGCGTCGGCAATCCGGGCCCGTGGCTTTCGAGCCAGCGCCCCGGCAAGAATCTCTACACCGATTCGATCCTCGGCCTCAACCCGACGACGGGCGCCGTCAAGTGGTACTTCCAAGAGACGCCGAACGATCCGTGGGATTACGACGCCGTCAACACGCCGACGATCGCCGACGTGACGATCAAGGGCACGCCGCGTAAGGTCTTCTACCAGGCCGGCCGCAACGGCGTCTTCTACGTCGTCGACCGCACGAACGGCAAGCTCGTCTACGAGACGCCGTTCACGAAGGCGACCTCGGTCACGGGCTACGATAAGGTGAAGGAAACGTCGATCGTCAACCAGGCGAACGTGCCGACGGTCGGCCATCAGGTCTTCACGTGCCCCGCGTTCTTCGGCGGCGACAACTGGTGGTCGTACTCGTACGATCCGCAGACCGGATACGCGTACGTTCCGACGATGCGCACGTGCATGACGATCTCGGGCGTCAAGCCCGCCGGATTCGTCGCCGGGCTCGGCTATCTCAACGAGAAATTCGAAGTCCAGAAGGTTCCGGGCGCGTACGGCTGGGGCGCGCTGCAAGCGATCGACGTCGCGACCGGTAAGCAGATGTGGACGAAGGAAACGAAGATGCCGTGGAACGACGGCACGCTTTCCACCGACGGCGGCCTCGTCTTCAGCGGCACGCCGGATCAGAAATTCTACGCCTTCGATGCGAAGAGCGGCAAGATTCTCTGGACGCAGCACATGAGCTCGGGCGTCATCGGCCAGCCGATGACCTACATGGTCGACGGCGTGCAGTACGTCGCCGTTCAATCGGGCTGGGGCGGCGTCTCGCCGCTCTGGGGCGGCCCGAAGATGGCTCCCGATTTCAAGCACATCCCGCTCGGCGGCAATCTCTACGTCTTCAAGCTTCCGACCTCGACGAAGAGCTGATCGCCCGCGCGGGAGCGAACCCCGCGCACGACACCCGCACCGCCCGACGTCCGATCGCGATCCGCGATCGGACGTTTTGTTTGCGGAACGGTTCGACCGCGGCGCGTGTTCGAGTTCGCATGAGCACGACGCGATCAGCGACCGATACGTATCTCGAACAGAATGCGGCGTACGCGAAGACCTTTGCAGGCCCGCTGCCGCTGCCGCCCTCGAAGCACACGGCCGTCGTCGCGTGTATGGACGCGCGCCTCGACGTCTACGCCGCCCTCGGGCTGCACGAGGGCGAATCGCACGTCATCCGCAACGCGGGCGGGATCGTCACGGACGATGCGATCCGCTCGCTCGTCATCTCGCAGCGCCTCCTCGGAACGACGGAGATCGTGCTGATCCACCACACGGACTGCGGGATGCTGACCTTCACCGACGACGCGCTGCGCGAGGCGATCGCGGCGGAAGTCGGGTTCAAGCCGCCCTACGCGTTCAACGCGTTCGGCGATCTCGAAACGGACGTTCGCGCGGGGATCGCACGCGTCAAAGCCGATCCGCATCTCGTGCATCGCGATAGCGTACGCGGCTTCGTCTTCGACGTCGCGACCGGGCTCCTACACGAGGTCGTGTAGGAGCTGCCCCCGATCGGCACGCAGCCGCGACGCGAGCACGACGCGCGCGTGACTGCCGCCGTCCGTCCGGGGCACGACGCTCAGATCGCGGGCGAGCATGCTCGCGATGAAGAGTCCGCGCCCGGATTCGCTCATATGATCTTTCGGCAGCCGGGCGAAGAACGTGAATCCGGGGCCGCGATCGAGGACGTGCAGCACCGGCGCGTCGCCCGTCAGATCGAGCGCGGCCTCCACGTCGCCGTCCGTATGGCGCACGATGTTCCCGATGAGCTCGCCGAAGATGAGCTCGGCATCGGCCGCCTCGTCGCTCGCGGCGCCGAACTGCTGGAGGAGCGAACCGATCTGGCGGCGCGTCCGCATCGCCGTCTCCGCATCGTGGGCGCGAAACGACCAGCGCGAATGCGAGAACGTGCGCTCGGCGTCGTCGATCCGGACCGCGAGGATCGCGACGTCGTCGGTCGCCGTCTCGAGCATGCGCTTACGAATCGCACCCGCGGGATCGACGCTCTCGAAGATCTCCGCGTCTTCGAGCGCACGGCGAAGGAGGCGCTCGCCTTCGAGCGGATCGCGCGTCGCTTCGGTCAGGCCGTCCGTGTAGAAGACGATGAGCGACCCGGCTTCGAGGGCGAGCGCCGAGTTGCCGTCGAGCGCGGACCGGTCCTCGGGCCGTAATCCGAGCGGCAGTTGCACCGCGCGCAGCTCGTCGATCGTGCCGTTCGGCAGACGAACGAGCGGCGAAGGATGCCCCGCCGATGCGAAGGCCATCACGAGCGTCAGCGGATCGAGCACGCCGACGAACGCCGTCACGATCCGGTCGGGCTGCTCCGAGCGCAGCGCGCGATCGGCGGCATCGAGGATCGTCGTCGGGTCGGGATAGACGTGCGCCGCGCCGCGAATCGCCTGCCGGACGCCGGCCATCGTAACGGCGGCCGGGAGCCCGCTGCCCATCACGTCGCCGACCGATAGGACGACCCGCCCGTCGGGCAGCCGGAACGCATCGAACCAATCGCCGCCGACGAGCGCTTCGGCGCCGGCCGGCTCGTACACGGCGCTGAGCGACAGGCCCGGGATCGTCGGCAGATCCTGCGGCAGCGCGGCTTCTTGGAACGCACGCGACGCGCGATACTCGCGTTCGAGCTGCGCCTGCAAGCGCTCCGCCGCGATGCGCGCATCGTGAATGTCGGTCGCACTTCCGGCCCAGCGCACGATCGTGCCGTCCTCGGCGCGCATCGGATTCGCACGTGCGACGAACCAGCGGTACCCTTCGTCACCCGCTCCGTCCGGCTTGATGCGTAATTCGCATTCGTAGCTCTCGCCGGCGAGAAAGGCATGCTCGAAGACGTCGAGCAGCATGTCGTAATCCTCGCGCGGCAAGACGCGCATCCAGCCTTCGGGCCGCGTCGCGATCTCGGGCGGCAGGCGCGTGTACTGATACCAGCGAGAGTTCGCCCACTCGACCGTGCCGTCGACGGCGTGCGTGTAGATGACGGTGGCGACGGTATCGGCCATCAGCCGGAAGTCGCGCTCGCGCATGACGGTCTTCGTCGTCTCCGTGACCGCGTTGAGCACGCCCGTTTCGTCGCCCGGCTCCTCGCCCGCGATGAGGCTGTACGAGAACGTGAAATACGCGTCTTGCACGAAACCGTCGCGGTGGAGCTTGAAGAGCATATCTTCGGCGGTGTAGCTCTCGCCCGTCTCGCGCACGCTCGCGAACGCGGGTCCGACGAAATCCCACACTTCGCGCCAACACTCGGCGGCCGGCTGACCGAGTGCCGCCGGATGTTTGTCTCCGAGTAACGGCACGTACGCGTCGTTATAGAGCTGGATGAACTCCGGGCCCCAGTAGATGCTCATCGGAAAGCCGGACGCTTGTGCGAGCGAGAAAGCGTGGCGCAAGACGGTAGGCCAACTCGACGTCGCTCCGAGCGGCGTCGCTGCCCAATCTTTTCGATCGACGAGCTGCCGAACCGACGGCGCGTTCCCGCTCTTGCGTGGCATGCGCGTCAACGGTTCGACCCGCTCGCGCGGGGTTCATCGTCGCCGCCTCGCACGAGCCGTCACGCTTTGCGTCGCGCGGCACGCGAGCCGGGCGCGGGCGATCTGCAGCGCGCGCGATCGGCGTAATGCGCGATGCGAAACACTTTTGGATACGCGTCCGCTATTCCACGAACGCGAACCGGAATACGATCCGGCTTCGCCGCGTACGGTTCGGCTTCGACCGTAGCGGAGATCGGTGCCCGCCGACGATGCGGGTCTTCGAACGGCCGTCGATCGGATCGCGCGAGCGACGTCGCCCGATCTCTCGTCCGGCTTACCCTAGCGTCCGTAACGCGTCGGAGCGGTAGCGGTCGAAATGGGCGATGACGGGATCGAACCGCCGACCATCACCGTGTAAAGGTGCTGCTCTCCCGCTGAGCTAATCGCCCCGGCCGTCACCGCGCACAGCGCGACGATTCGCTCCGCATTCCGCGACGCCGCGCGCCCGGCCTCCGCGAGTTGCAGTCGCTTCGACTTCATCCGCCGCACCGAATGGGCGAAACAATGCTTGTGAACGTCTCCCTCCGCCTCGCCGCCGCGTCCGCGTCGCTGGCGCTCGCTCTCGGAACGGCGAGCGCCGGCGCGGGACGGGCGAGCAGCGCGATCGGACCGCGTGCGGAGGCGCTTCCCCGCTGGCTGACGGCGAGACCCGGAACGACGGCTCGCGTCGATATCGCCCCGTGGCTCGACAGCGACGAGCCGGAGGCCGCCCTGACGGCGAGCCCCGCGTCGCTCGGCCGCGACTTCTCGGCGGACGCGAGCCGGCCGCCCGATATCGTCTACGAGCCGGTCGGCGTGCGCGTGCGGATCGAGCGCGTGCTCGCCGGACGGATCGTGCGCGTTCGCGGCATCGACGCGCCGTGGGTCGCCTACGCGCCGCTCGCACGCCTCGTGCCCGAGATCCCGGCCGGAACGCGCCTGCGAACCGCGGGCGGCTTCGGAGGCTTCGCCGATTTCTATCCCACGCTGCCGACTCCTCAGCGCGCGGCGCAGCAGCTCGCCACGGGCACGCCCCTCGTCGCCCTCGGTATGGACGCGGCTCCTTACGATCCCGGAACGTCGGATCTCGTGCGCGTGCGGGTTCGCATCGCGGCCGGGGAGCGGCGCGGAACCGTCGGCTGGCTGCCGGTCGGCTACACCGGGCTGCCCGCCGCGGCGACGCCGAAGACGGCGTCCGTCGCGGAACACGCATGCCGCTGCCGCCTCGCGGCGTTCGACGACGCTCCCTGAACGCAAAGAGTTCCCGAGGACGAGGGACGGCCGCCCGGTGCGGCGCACCCACGACGCATGAACACCCTCGTCACGTGCCGCTGCACGCATAGCATCGTTTCGCACGAAAACGGCGGCTGCTCCGAACCCGGCTGCCCGTGCCTCGCGACGCGCTACAGCGTCCTGGACGAGGCGATCGATCGCGTCCGCTCGGATCGCCGGTAGCCCGGACGCTCGCAGCCCCGCGGCATTCGCCGCACGTAGGCTTGGCGCTCCGTACTCCGCACTCCGAACGCGGCGGTCGATACCATCCTCCCGCACGTGGATCGACCAGCCGTACCGAGGCACATCGGCCGCCGGGTCCCCCGCGGGCGTTGCCATTGCAAAAAGCTCGAGCCGCCTACACGAAAAG
>CAZZZK010000045.1:0-11924 GCA_964658555.1 Vulcanimicrobiota bacterium
CGCCGCGTCGGGCGCCGCGACCGTCACGTACGTTCCGTTCGCGATCTCGCCGGCCGCCTTCGAAAATTCGGCATCCGCGATGCCGTCGCCGCCGACGTACGCGACGCTCGCCATCCCCACGTCGGACATCTGCTTGCGGAGCAGCCCGCCGCCCGTCGACGTCGTGCCGCCGAAGAAGACGACGTCGGGCCGCAGCTCGTGCGCCTTGGTCAGCAGCGCCTTGTAATCGTTCTGGCCCTTCGAGAGATGCTCGTGGCCGAGGATCGTACCGCCGTCGGCCTTGAAATCGGTCTCGAACACGTCGGCGAGCCCTTTACCGTACGTCTCGTCGTCGTCGATCACGAACGCCTTCGCGAGACCGCGCGTACGCGCGAACGCGGCCGCCGCCGCGCCTTGGCGATCGTCCGTCGCCGAGACGCGGAAGAACGCGTTCGCGTCCGGATGCGACGGCCGCAAGCGCTTCGCGGCGTCGCCCTTCGTGAGCCCGGGATTCGTCGTCGCCGGACTGATCTGCGCGAGGCCGGCATCGTTCGTGATCGGGATCTCCGCCGCGCCGACGCTCGAATTGAACGGCCCGATCATCCCGAGGACGCTCGGATCGGAGACGAACGAGCGCACGTTCTGCGCGCCCTGTGCCGGGTCGTGCGCACCCTGGACCGCGTCGTCGAGATCGTCCGCCGCGAGCACGAACCCGCCCGGCAGCTTCTTCGCGTTCGCCTGCTCGATCGCGAGCACGGCTCCGTTGCGCGTCGGAATCCCGGTCGACGCGTCGGCACCGCTCACCGGCAGATCGATGCCGATCTTGATCGTCGACCCGCCGGCCGAACTCGCGGAGGACGACGGCGCGGACGACGAACAGCCCGCGGCGAGAACGGCGAGCGACGAAACGGCGAGGATCCGTGCGAGTGCGCTCACGGCGCCTCCGATGCAGAAAACGACGCGGCAGATACCGCCGCTCGATGGTCGAGCGAGTCTACGCCGGGGGAAAACGCTTCCCTTTCGTGCGAATGGCACGCGTCGTGCGCATGGAGACGCGAACGTGAAACGCTGGACGATCGCCGCGGCGGCCGTCGCGATCTTCTTTTACGTGCTCGCGATCGACAACGACGTCTACGCGGCGACGTCGCCCGCGTGGCTCTCGTGGCACGTCCTGTTACGCAAGGTCTACAGCGTCGTCGCGTTCTCGATCGTAGCCTCTCTCCTGCGCCGCGCGATCGTCGAGAACGGCGGCTCCCGGACGATCGTCCCGTGCATCGCGGGCGTCGCCTGCTATAGCGCCGCGATCGAAGTCGGCCAATACCTGCACGGCTCGACCGAGGGGCTCGGCTGGAATACGTTCGACACGTTCTGCGGAGCGCTCGGCGGCGCGATCGCGGTCGTCGATCGGATCGCGCCTCGTAAGCCCGTCGCCCGCGACTGACGCCGCCCAGCTCGCTCCGCGGCGCGCCGCGCCTCCGCTGCCCTCGCCGTCAGATCGCCGAAGGCGCGAGATCGAGACCCGGAAAGCAGTGCGGCTGTTCGAAACCGGTCGCGGGGCCCGACGCCGGATAGGAGATGTTGTCGGACGCCCCCGCTCCCGGAATCTTGTCGAAGCCCGCGAGCCGCCGCATGCGGTACGCGATAACGTGATCCGCGCACGACGAATCGCCGCTGACGCCGAGACCGCCGATCACCTGACCGTTTTGGTACAGTGCTAAACCGCCGCCGAACGTGATGATGCCGCCGGCGATCGTCGACGACGACACGCCCGAGAGATTGTTCACGTAGAACGAGGGGTTGAACGGATTGGACTCGTTGAGGCCCCAGAGCGATCCGCCCGGCTGCGTCGACGCGTAGAGCATCGTCGTGGAAAGCGAGAGCGCGCTATTGCTGAACGCGTCGGCCGTCCAGGCTTTCGCGAGCGCGATCGCGCGGCTGCCGGGCCACGCATCGCCCGTCCGTATCACGGAGCACACGTGACCCGACCGGTCGACGACCGCCGACCACATGCGGCTCGGCGTGAAGAGGCCGCCGTTGTTCTTGAGCACGACGGTCGCGAGCGTCGCCTGGATCGTCGCGACCGTGCTCTGCGAGATCGTGCACGGCAGATACGTATTGACCGCGGCCGTATCGGTCGAGATCCCGGCACCGAACGACATCGGCCGGATCGGCTGGGCGGCGCTCGCCGCGAGCGGCAGGGCAGCGAAAAGAATCGCGATCGATAGCGATTGGAATTTCATCGGAGCTTCCTTTGCGAGCGAAGATCGTGGACGCCCCGATACTAGCGTCTGTCGTCATTCGCGTCGTCACCCGCGCGGGTTAGGGCACCGATCGACTGCAGCGCGAGCACGAGCGCCGGTTGCCGCCCCGTCTGCGTCTTCTCGAAGAGGCGGCGCAAATGCGTCCGGACGGTCTCGCGCGAGATCCCCGAACGTCGCGCGATCTCGTCGACGTCGTTGCCGTCGAGCAGCGCGAGGGCGACCGTCCCCTCGGCGGGCGAGAGCCCGAACGCCGCCTCGATCCGCGCCCGATCGACGGCGCGTTTCTCGCCCGCGATCCCGAACAGCAGGACCGCGACGCCGGGCGCCGCGGTCGCGATCGAAACGACGAACGGCCGCACGCCGTCACTCTCGCTTCGCACGCGCACGACGCACGACTCCCGCGCGAACGACGGGGCACCCGACGTGGCGGCCGCGACCGCCGCGCGGATCGCCGCCTCGACGGCCCGCTCGTGAAAGCGCAGCGACGACCCGATCGAAAACGGGCCGGCTCGCGCGTACCGCCGCAGCGTCGCGTTCGCGAAGAGCAGCGCGCCGCCGCGTTCGACGAGGGCGATCCCGAGATCGACCGCATCGAGACAAGCCGAAAACGCACCCGTCGCCGGATGCGATCGATACGTTTCCACGCGGAGAGCATAGCAAGCGTGCGTCCGAGCAGCGTCCTAGGCGGAGAGGGACTGTTTCGCCGTCTCCGTGAGCAGTCGTACGATCTCGGGATGCGAGCCCAGGAACGGCGCGATCTCGATCGCGATCCCGAGATCGCGCCGCGCGTCGTCGACGATCCGCGTCAGGTCGCGCCGCACGTGCATCCCGGGCGAGAGGAAGAACGGCAGCAGCACGATCCGGCTCGCGCCGTCCGCCTTCGCCGCGGCGAGCGCGGCGGCGATCGTCGGTTCGGCCATCTCGAGGAAGCCCACGCCGACCGGGACGCCGAGTTGCGACGCCAGCTGCGCCGAGAGGTCGGTCAGCGCGCCGTTCGCATCGGGCGAGCGGCTCCCGTGGCCGATCAAGACCACGTAGTCGCTCACGCCGGCACGAGTTCGCGCACGGCGCCGGCATTGAAGTACGCCGCCTGCGCATGGTGGATGACGAGCGCGGCCGTCGATTGTTCGGGCACGATCTGATAGGCCTCCGTGAGCTCGGTCCCGATCGCCCGCTCGGCGTCGAGCACTCGCCACACGAGTTCGTGCTGCGAGAGGTCCGGACACGCACCATACCCCCACGAGTAGCGTTTCCCTCGAGCCGGGGCGAGCCCGAGTTCGGCGCGGATGCGCGCGTGCGTGTGCGACGCGAGCGCCTCGGCGGCTTGCACGGAGAAGCCGTGCAGGAAGTAGCTCTCGCTGTAATCGCCGGCCGCGTGCAGCGCGTCGATCCGCTGCGAGACCTCGCGTCCGACCGTGACGACCTGCAGCGCGAGCACGTCCGTCGCTTCGCCCCCGTCTCCGGGCTCGCGAAGATAATCCGCGAGACAGAGATGCTCGCCTCCGGCCTGGCGCGAGAACCCGAAGCGCCCGATCTCGCGCGACGGATCCTCGGGATCGAAGAGGATCACGTCGTCGCCCGATCCGGCGGCCGGGAAGTAGCCGTAGACGGCGCGCGGCGAGAGCGTCCCCTCACGCTCCGCCTCCTCCTGGAAGCGCCGCAGGCGCGGCCCGAACTCGTCCGCGACGAGCGCGTCCCAAGCAGCGCCCTTCACGTTCGCGCCGCCCCACGAGAGCCGGTAGAGGCTCTTGAGATCGAAGTGCTCCCACAGTTCCGCGGGCGCGATCCCGTCGTAGGTTCGGGCGCCGAAGAACGGCGCGCGCGGCACGTCCGCGACGACGAGTCGCGGCCGGGCGGTCTCGACCGGCCCGGGCGCGCGGACGGTCGTCTCCGGGATCTTATTCTTCGCGCGGTCGGCCTCGGAGCGGATCCGCGTGAGGAACGCGTCCCGCCGCTCTTGCGGCGCGGTCAGCGCGTCCATGATCTCGAGCCCTTCGAAGGCGTCCTTCGCGTAGAAGACGCCCGGATCGAAGTAGCGGTCGCCCTCGTCGAGATACGCGATCCGCCGCCCGAAATCGCGGTTGATCGCCGCGCCGCCGATGACGACCGGGAACTCGAGCTTGCGCGAATCCTGTTCGGCGATGCAGATCGGCATCTGCTTCGACGTCGAGACGAGCAGCGCCGAGAGCCCGATCGCGTCGGCGCCGACCTCGACCGCCTTGTCGAGGATCCGCGTCATCGGCACCTGTTTGCCGAGATCGTGCACCGTGTAGCCGTTGTTCGAGAGGATCGTATTGACGAGATTCTTGCCGATGTCGTGCACGTCGCCGAAGACGGTCGCGAGCACGATCGTCCCCTTCGTCGAGCCGCTCTTCTTCTCGAGGAACTGCTCGAGGTGGGCGACGGCCTTCTTCATCACTTCGGCCGACTGCAGGACGAACGGCAAGATCAGCTCGCCCGCCCCGAACTTATCGCCGACCTCTTTCATCGCGGGCAACAGGACGTTATTGAGCGTGTCGACGGGATCGCGCCGCGCGAGCACGCGATCGATCTTCGCTTCGATGCCGTCCTTGCGACGGCGCAAGATCGCGTTATGCACCTGCCGCTCGATCGGCTCGTCCGCGTCGTCGGCGACGGCGGCCGCCGCGGCGGTGCCCGTCGCCGTTCCGACCGATTCGAAATACTCGATGAGGTGCTGCAGCGCGTCCGGCCGGCGATTGAGCACGAGATCGTCGCAGAGATCGCGCTCGCGGGCGTCGAGCTCGCCGTACGGCGTGATCTCCTTGGCGTGAACGAGCGCCATGTCGAGGCCCGCCGCGACGCAGTGATGGAGCATCACGGAGTTCAGCGCCGCGCGCGCCGCGGGCTTGAGCCCGAAGGAGACGTTCGAGACGCCGAGCGAGGTCAGGACGCCCGGCAGGCGCGCCTTGATGAGCCGGATCCCCTCGATCGTCTCGACGGCCGACGGAAAGAATTCGGGGTCGCCCGTCGCGAGCGTGAACGTCAGCGCGTCGAAGATGAGCGCGCCCGGCGGGATGCCGTACTCGCCGACGACGATGTCGTAGATGCGCTCGGCGACCGCGGCCTTGCGCTCGGCCGTCTTCGCCATGCCCTCCTCGTCGATCGTGAGCGCGACGACGGCGGCACCGCTCTCCTTGACGAGCGGCAGCACGGTGTCGATCTTCGCCCGGCCGTTCTCGAGGTTGACGGAGTTGACGATCGCGCGGCCCGCGTAGATCTTGAGCGCCGCCTCGATCACCTTCGCTTCGGTCGAGTCGATCATGAGCGGCGTCTCGACCGATTGCGCGAGGCGCTTCACGATCGTCGCCATCTGCACGTCTTCGTCCGTGCGTTCGGTGAGCGCGGTGCAGAGGTCGAGCACGTGCGCGCCGCCTTCGACCTGCTCGCGCGCGACGAGCGTGATCTCGTCGTAATCGTCCGCGAGCAGCAGCCGTTTGATGCGACGCGAGCCCTGCGAATTGATGCGCTCGCCGACGAGCAGCGGGGAGCCGTCCTGTTTGAGGGCCGTCGCCGTCATCGCCGACGCCGCGAACTGCAAGGGTTTGGGCTCGGGCGGCCGCCCGCGTTTCCCCTCCGCGACGCGCGCGAAGGCCGCGATGTGCTCGGGCGTCGTGCCGCAACAGCCGCCGATCGCGTTGACGCCGAAATCGTGGATGAATCCGGCGAGTTCGCTCGCCATCTCGGCGGGCGACTCGGGATAGATCGTCTCGCCCTTCGGGCCCATGAGCGGGAGCCCGGCGTTCGGAACGACGGCGACGAAGCAACGCGAATTCTCGACGAGGTAGCGTACCGCGTCGCGCATGTGGCTCGGGCCCGTCGAGCAGTTGAGGCCGATGACGTCGATTGCGAGCGCGTCGAGCGTCGCCGTGACCGCGCGGATATCGGTGCCGAGCAGCATGCGGCCCGTCACGTCCAGCGTCGCCTGCGCCTGGATCGGCACGCGGCGGACGCCGCGGTCGAACGCCCGCGTGATGCCCGCGATCGCGGCCTTCATCTCCAGAAGATCCTGGCTCGTCTCGAGCAGGAGAAAATCGACGCCGCCCTCGACGAGATACGTCGCCTGCTCGCCGTAGATGTCGGCGAGTTCGTCGAACGTGATCTTCGAGAGCGTCGGATCCGACGACGAGATCAGCATCCCCGTCGGTCCGAGCGCGCCCGCGACGAAGCGCGGCTTCTCGGGCGTCGAGACGGCGTCGCACGCGGCGCGTGCGAGCGCCGCCGCCGTACGATTCACGTCCGCCGTCCGGTCGCCGAGCCCGTACTCGTCGAGCTTGAGCCGCGATGCCGTGAACGAATCCGTCTCGACGACGTCGGCGCCGGCCGCGAGATACGCGTCGTGGACGCGGCGGATCAGATCCGGCCGGGAGAGCGTCAACGCCTCGTTACAGCCCGTGTAGGCCGCGCCGCCGAAATCGTCCGGGCCGAGATCGAGCGACATGAGCTCCGTGCCCATCGCCCCGTCGAACACGAGGACGCGGTCGGCGAGCGCTTCGAGATACGTCTGCATTCGACAGAGCATACCTCACGATCGCGGCCTCGGACGAACGGAATTGTCGAATCGACGTCGATCGGCTATCATTCGACAATGATGCGGGCCGAGAAGGCGGGATCGGCCGGCGCGCTCGCGGCGGCGCGTATCGCGTTCGAGCGGCTCGAGGAGCGGTCGCCGGCGCTGCGGCGGGAGCTCGCCCTCGCCGAGATCGCCTCGTCGATGCGGCTCGCCGGCCACCGTTTCGCGCGCGACGAAGTCGCGGCACTCGCGGAGCGGGGGATCGTCCCGCACGGCGCGGCCCTCGCGGCCTGCAACGCCGTCGCCGACTACGCCGCGGCGAGCGAGTACGTCGCCCGCGTCTCCCGAACGGGCCGGCGCCGCGCCTGGCTCGAGACGCGCGAGATCCTGACCCTCCACGCCCTCGCCACCCGCCGGACCCTCGGCGCGCGGCCGGGGATGTGGCGGACCGAAACGCACGGGGCACGCGGCGACGGAGCGGTCGCCCCGGCCCCGTGGGCGATCCCGCGCGAGGTCGAACGGTACGTGGAACGCTTCGCGCCCGGGCCGCCGGCCGCGCCAGACGCGCTCGGAGCGTGGCTCGCCGACGCGATTCGCGGGTTCGAGCGCATCGCACCGTTCGCGAGCGCGAACGGACGCGTCGGACGCCTGGTGCTCGGCATCCTCTTGCGACGTCTGCGGCTTCCGCCGCTCGTCTTGGAGACGGCGGCGCGGGCGAAGCGCTACCGGGCGGCCTGCGACCGTGCGGGCGGCGGAGATCTCGAGCCGCTCGCGCGCGTCCTCTCGCAAACCCTCGCCGCGACCGTCGAGAACGCGCGCCTTGCGCTCGAGCCGGGCCCGCTCGTGCCGCTCGCCTCGCTCGGGAGCGCCCCGGAGCGGCCCGCGCTCTACAAGGCCGTCGAACGCGGGCGCTTGCGCGCGGTGCGCCGCGGCCGCCGCGTGCTCTCGTCGCACGACTGGCTCGCGGAGTATCGCCGCTCGCTCGCGCCCGCCGGCCGGCCGCGCGCGTCCGCCCCGGCAGCCGGGAAATGTGATCCGGCGAGGGCGGCTAATAAAGCGATGTAATTATTTCCTTCCGGCGTTTGCCGAAGATTCTTGAGTATGATGACGCCGACCAAGACGTCCGACCCGGGAGCGACCGTGAACCCGCAACTCTACGATGGCGCGCGCAATCGTGCGATCCCCGACTGCTACGTCGTCGACGAACGGCTGCACGTCGTGATGGGGACGGATATGGAGCCGGGACAGATCCCGGAATCGTTGCCGTCCGCGATCCACGACGTCGTCGCCGCGCTGCTCGCCGAAGCCGACGGCGATTTCGCCGAAGCGACGGGCTCGCAGATCGTCGAAGGCAAGCTCGTCCGGATCGCGCCGCTCGCGGGTCCGCAGGGGCGCTGCCTCGGCGTGTTCGTCGAAGTGCTGCGCGGCCGGGACGCGCTCGCGAGCGCGATCGAGCGCTACGGCCTCAGCGCGCGTGAATCGGACGTGCTCTCGTGCCTCTCGTTCGGCGAGCGCACGAAGGGGATGGCGAAAGAGCTCGGCATCTCGGAAGCGACCGTCAGCGATCACGTCAAGAGCATCATGGCGAAGATGAACTGCCACAGCCGGACGCAGTTGCTCGCGCGGGTATTCGGCCCGTCATAACTTCGACCGATCGTGTGTCTAAGAAATGGAATCGCCGTCCGGCGGTTCCATTTTTCGTATGGCCGCAAGGTCGGACGCCGCGCCCGGCGGCGCCGGAAGGCGCTCGCGGGCACAAGGTGTCGAGTACTGTATGCGGTATCCAATAAAGACACTTCTCACTTCGATCGGAGTGCCATGAAAGTTAAATCCACGGCGCGAGGCCTCTCGCTTTTGGCGCTCGGCCTACTCATCGCGTCGCCCGTCGCCGGCGTCCGCGCCGCCGATACGTCGGCGGGTCCCAGCGCGGAATCGTTCGGCCGCGTCTCGAGCGACTCGTCGTCCTGGATTCTGCCCGGGCACGACTACAGTGCGAACCGCTACATCGAGATGCCGCAGATATCGCCCTCGAACGTCACGACGCTCAAGCGCGCGTGGCGCTTCAAGATCTCGGACGACAGTCCGATCGAAGCGCAGCCGATCGTGTGGAACGGGATGGTCTACATCACGTCCGCCCACGATCACGTCTACGCGCTCGACGCGAAGACGGGCGAGCAGAAGTGGGAGTTCGTCGACAACCCGCACGTGATCGCCTTCGCCGCCAATCGCGGCGTCGCGATCCTCGACGGCAAGCTCTTCCTCGGAACGCTCGACGGCCATCTGATCGCGCTCGATGCGACGACGGGCAAGAAAGTGTGGGACGTGGTCGGCGTGCACGACACGACGAACTCGTTCTACTCGATGCAGCCCGTCGTATATAAGAACATGCTCCTGATGGGTGTCTCCAACGGCGATTGGGGCGGCCTCGGCTACATCACGGCCTTCAATCCGGCCGACGGCTCGCGCATCTGGGAGTGGAACACGGTTCCGGGCCCGGGCGAGGCGGGCCACGAGACGTGGGCCGGCGATTCGTGGAAGCGCGGCGGCGCCGCGGTGTGGAGCGGTCTCGCGATCGATCCCAAGACCGACACGATGTACGCCGACCTCGGCAATCCGCAGCCGGACTTCTTCGGCGACGCGCGCAAGGGCACCAACCTCTATTCGAACTCGATGGTCGCCCTCGACATCTCGGGCGCGCAGCCCAAGGTGAAGTGGTACTACCAGTTCATCCCGCACGATACGCACGATTGGGATCCCGCGATGCCGCCCGTGCGCTTCACGGGCCAGGTCGCCGGCAAATCGCGCGAGCTCGTCGCGGCGGGCGATAAGGGCGGAAATTTCTGGATCCTCGACGCGACGAACGGCAAGCTCGTCGATCACGTCGCCGTGAGCACGCAGAAGGGGCAAGACACGGCGCCGAGCCCCGAAGGCAATCTCGCCTGCCCGAATACGAACGGCGGCGTGGAATACAACGGCGGGACGTACGATCCGCAGACGAACGTCTTCTACGTCCCGAGCGTCGACGAGTGCGGCATCTGGAAGAAGCTGCCCACGGCGACGTACATCGGTGGTCAGTTCTATCTCGGCGGCACGTTCCCGAAACTCGAAGGCCCCAATACCGGCTGGATGAACGCGGTCGACGTCTCGACCGGCAAATTCGTCTGGCGTAAGAAGCAGTCGCTGCCGGCCGTCGGCGGCGCGCTCGTCACGTCGACCGGGATCGTCTTCTCCGGAATGACGACGGGCGATTTCGTCGCCTTCGATGCCAAGTCCGGAAACGAGCTCTGGAAGGATGCGACCGGGTCGCCGATCCTCGCTCCGCCGGCCGCGTACATGCTCGGCGGCAAGCCGTTCGTCGCGGTCGCGTCGGGTCAAGCCGGCAACCAACTCGTCCCCGAGATGCCGCAGACGAGCCCGAACGGCTCGTTCCTGACCGTCTACTCTCTGTGATGAGAGCCCCGAACCCGGGTCGCCTCGCCGTTGCGATCGTCGCGAGCTCGCTGCTCGCGGCGAGCGCGACGTCGGCGGCGACGCTCGACGACCGCGCGACGGCCCATGCGGCACTCGCGGATATCCGATCGACGATCGCCGACATCGTCGCGATCGAGAACGGCTTCGCCGTCGGTCATCAAACGTATCTCGCCGCCGCGGAACGCGCGCGTAACGGCCTCGTCGGCAATCGCGATCGCGAATACGTCGCGGCGGCCGGCAGCTCGAGCGACGCCGCCGGCGCGATCGCGCACGTCGACGAATTGCTCGACCGCAAGGACGATTCGCTCTGGACGCCCGCGATGCAGGGCGCGAAGATCAACCTCCTGGCAGCCGAGCAGAGCCTATCGAACGCGCTGCACGAGAAGCAGATGGAAGACTACGAGACCGATCTCACGACGGCGCTCTCGAGTCTCTCGCTCGCGATCGGCCGCCCGACCGACACGGGCGTGCTCGGCGGCATCCAAGGTGCGCTCGCTTCGACCACGCTCGGTCTGCCGGCGGGCGCCCGCGTCGTCTCCGGCTGCTCCGCGCCGAGCGCGGCACCGTCGTACGGCGTCGTCGGCGGGAACGTGACGTTCGTCAGCATCCCGCGAGGGGCCGACGCGATCAGCGTCCCTCCCGAGATGATGGTCGATCATCTCGTGATCATGCCGCAGCAAGTCGTTCTCTTCACGCGGCCGCAAAGCGAGATGACGCACCTGTGCGCTTCGGCTTCGACCGCACGGCCGCATCCGGCGGCCGCGCTCTCCTTGGCTCCGATGCCGGCGCACGCGCGCGTCGCCGGCGCGACGTTCGCCCGGTTCGCGTCGTCTCCGGTGCGACTCGTCGCCGACGCTCAAACGCCCGCACCCGCAACGTCGACGGCTCCGGCCGGCGCGTCCGCCGTGCCGTCGTACACCGCGGCGCAGGCGAGCGCGGGTGCGAAGGTCTACGCGAACGCGTGTATCTCGTGCCACGGCGCGAACCTCCAGGGCGTCGCCGCTCCGGCGGTCGCGGGCCACGTCTTCCTCTCGTCGGTGACGAGCAACAAGTGGACGTACGCGGATCTGCGCAATCTCGTGGTGCAGCAGATGCCGCTCAACAATCCGGGCTCGCTGACGCCGACGCAATATGCGAACGTCATCGCATTCCTGCTCGCGCAGAACTGCTTCCCCGCCGGTTCGAAGGCGTTTCCGGAGAAGGACGATCCGTCGCTCGCGCAAGCGAAGTTCGTCGCCCCGGCATCGCCGGTCGCGGCGACCGATACGACGCTCGGAACGTGCGCGATTCACTGATGCGCGCCGCACGCACGTCGCGATGAAGCGGTCGATCGCGTACGGACGAGGCGCGATCGAGGTCGACGTTCCGTCCGATGCGACGATCGTCGACGGCGGCGGCGCGAGCGGCATCGGCGACGAACGGCCTGCGTTCACGCAGGCCGTACGCTTTCCGATCGGCGGCCGGCCGCTTCGGGAGATCGTGCGGGCGGCCGATCGCGTCGTCGTGGTCACGTCGGACGTGACGCGGGCGACCCCGAACGAACGCCTCATCCCGTGGATCCTCGACGAGCTCGCGCACGTCCCGCCGGAGCAGATCTCGGTGCTCATCGGCACGGGATCGCATCGCAGCACCACGCCCGCCGAGATGCTGCAGATGTTCGGTGCGGACGTGCTGCGGCGGGT
>CAZZZK010000046.1:0-11847 GCA_964658555.1 Vulcanimicrobiota bacterium
GGAACGGGCGGTCGACCGCACGCTCCGGCGTCGGGATGTAGCTGTCGACCGCATCCATCAGCGCGAAGATCGCATCGGCATCCGGATCGCCGCGCTTGCCGGACGACGCGAGGGCCTTGGTCGCCGAACCCTTGAGGACCGGAACGTCGTCTCCCGGGAACTCGTACTTCGAAAGCAGTTCGCGGACTTCCATCTCGACGAGCTCGAGGAGCTCCGGATCGTCGACGAGGTCGACCTTATTGAGGAAGACGACGATGTACGGAACGCCGATCTGCTTCATGAGCAGAATGTGCTCGCGCGTCTGCGGCATCGGTCCGTCCGTGGCCGACACGACGAGGATCGCGCCGTCCATCTGCGCGGCTCCCGTGATCATGTTCTTGATGTAGTCCGCGTGGCCCGGACAATCCACGTGCGCGTAATGACGCTGCGCCGTCTCATACTCCTGATGCGAGATCGCGATCGTGATGCCGCGCTCTTTCTCTTCGGGAGCGTTGTCGATATCGTCGACGTTACGCTTCTGAATGCTCGCATTCTCGGTGGCGAGGCAATTGATAATCGCCGCCGTGAGCGTCGTCTTGCCGTGATCGACGTGACCGGTCGTACCGATATTGACGTGCGGCTTGCTGCGGTCGAATTTTGCCTTCGCCATACTCTTTAAATACTTTCCTTATTCCGGTTGATGTGGTGCGTACGGGGGGAGTGAGCGGACGCGCGCTACGCGTCGGACTTAGCGCCCTTAGCTTTCGAGACGATCTCGGTTTCGACGGATTTCGGCGCCTTCTCGTAATGGAGGAACTCCATCGTGTAGGTCGCGCGGCCTTGCGTCGCGGAGCGCATGTCGGTCGCGTATCCGAACATCTCCGAGAGCGGCACGTTGGCGGTGATCGTCTGCGCTCCGCCGGTGACGTCTTCGCTCGATTGAATCATCCCGCGGCGCTTCATCAGATCGCCGTTGATCCCGCCGAGGTAATCTTTCGGAGTCGTTACTTCGACCTTCATGATCGGCTCGAGCAGGATCGGACCCGCGGCGCGATTCGCCTCTTTGAACGCCATCGAGCCGGCGATCTTGAACGCCATCTCCGACGAGTCGACGTCGTGGTAGCTGCCGTCGAACACCGTCGCCTTGAAATCGAGCACCGGATACCCGGCGAGTACGCCGCTGCCCGACGCTTCGCGAATGCCTTCGGCGATCGCTTTCTGATATTCTTTGGGGATCACGCCGCCGACGACGCCCCATTCGAACACGTAGCCGGTATTGGGCTCGCCCGGTTCGAGCCGGAGCCAAACGTCGCCGTACTGCCCTTTACCGCCGGTCTGCCGGACGAACTTGCCCTGCTTCTCGACTTTTTTCGTGATCGCTTCTTTGTAGGCGACCTGCGGTTTGCCGACGTTCGCTTCGACCTTGAACTCGCGCTTGAGGCGATCCAAGATGATTTCGAGATGGAGTTCGCCCATGCCGGCGATGATCGTCTGCTGCGTTTCTTCGTCGGTACGCATGCGGAACGTCGGGTCTTCCTGCGCGAGCCGCGACAGTGCCGTGCCCATCTTGTCCTGATCGGCCTTCGTCTTCGGCTCGATCGCCTGCGAGATGACGGGTTCGGGGAAGACGATGTTCTCGAGCAAGATCGGCTGCTTCTCATCGCAGAGCGTGTCGCCCGTGCGCGTGTCGGTCAAGCCGACGGCCGCCGCGATATCGCCCGCGCCGATCGAATCGATATCCTCGCGATGGTTCGCGTGCATGCGCAGGATGCGACCGATACGTTCCTTGCGGCCGCTGCGCGCGTTGTAAACGTAGCTGCCCTTCTCGAGCGTGCCCGAATAGACGCGGAAATACGTGAGGTTACCGTACGGATCCGTCGCGATCTTGAACGCCAACGCCGCGAACGGCTGCTTGTCGTCGGGTTCGCGCGTGATCTCCGCGTTGTCGTTTTTCGGGTCGAGGCCGGTGATGATCTTCGCGTCGAGCGGCGAGGGAAGATAATCGACGACCGCATCGAGCAACGGCTGAACGCCCTTGTTTTTGAACGCCGAGCCGCAGAGCATCGGGAGCACGTCGCCCGCGATCGTCGCCTTCCGGAGCGCCGTCTTGAGCCGTTCGACCGGGATCTCTTCGCCGCCGAAAAACAACTCGAGCAGCTCGTCGTCTTGTTCGGCGATCGCTTCGATGAGCTCCTGACGCCACTTCTCGGCGAGCGTCTTGAGATCGCCGTCCACATCCGTCGAATCCATCGTCGAGCCCAGATCGTCCGTGTAGATGATCTTCTTCATCGTGAACAGATCGACGACGCCCGCGAATTGATCCTCGGCACCGATCGGGACCTGGATCGGAACGGCGCGAGCACCCAAGCGCTCGCGTATCTTCGAGACGCAATTGAAAAAGTCGGCGCCCATGCGATCCATCTTGTTGACGAAGATGATGCGGGGCACTTTGTATTTATTCGCCTGGCGCCACACCGTCTCCGATTGCGGCTGTACGGCTGCGACCGAGTCGAACAGGGCGACGAGACCGTCGAGCACGCGAAGCGACCGCTCGACCTCGACGGTGAAGTCCACGTGGCCTGGCGTATCGATGATGTTGATTCGCGTGTCCCGCCACGTGGTCGCCGTCGCGGCGGACGTGATCGTGATCCCGCGCTCCTGCTCCTGAACCATCCAGTCCATCGTGGCCGCGCCGTCGTGGACTTCGCCGATCTTGTGCGTGCGGCCGGTGTAGAACAGGATGCGCTCGGTCGCGGTTGTCTTGCCCGCGTCGATGTGCGCGGCGATCCCGATGTTGCGGGTGTGCTCGAGGGGATACTCTCGGACGAGTGTTGCCATTATCCGTTACCAGCGATAGTGGGCGAACGCTTTATTCGCGTCGGCCATCTTGTGCGTGTCTTCGCGCTTCTTCACCGATGCGCCGACGTTGTTCGCCGCATCCATGATCTCGTTCGCGAGCTTCTCTTCCATCGAATGGCCCGGGCGCTTGCGCGCGTACTGGATGAGCCAGCGCATCGCCATCGCCTGACGTCGATCGGGACGGACTTCCATCGGGACCTGATACGTCGCTCCGCCGACGCGTCGCGGACGCACCTCGACCATCGGCATCGCGTTGCCGAGCGCCTGCGTGAAGACGTCCATCGGATCGCGCTGGAGTTTCTCGCCGACCATCGACAGCGCGGCGTAGGTGATCCGCTCGGCGGTCGACTTCTTGCCCGACAACATGACCTTATTGATGAATCGCGAGAGCACTTTCGAATTGAAGCGCGGGTCGGGGAGAATCTGCCGTTTCGGAACGGCTCCTTTGCGTGGCATCGAAACTCCCTACGTCACTTCTTGACGGAGCGCTTGGCTCCGTACTTCGAGCGTGCTTGCTTACGATTCGCGACGCCCGACGTATCGAGCGTACCGCGGATGATATGATAGCGGATGCCGGGCAGATCCTTGACGCGTCCGCCTCGGATCAGGACCACGGAGTGCTCCTGCAGGTTGTGGCCGACGCCGGGGATGTACGCGGTGACTTCCTCGCCGTTCGTGAGCCGAACGCGGGCGACTTTGCGCAACGCCGAATTCGGTTTCTTCGGGGTGATCGTCTTGACTTGCGTGCAGACGCCGCGGCGGAACGGATTGCCGCGAACCTCGAACGTGCGAAGCGGCAGGTCGGGATGACCGGGCTTCGGACCCGTCTGCGCGACGCGCAGGGCGGGAGCCTTCACCTTCTTCTCGATCTTGGCACGTCCGGTACGGACGAGTTGACTGATGGTCGGCACGCACTCTCCAAAAGCTACGGGGCGCCTTAAAACCGAAGACGCACGCAAAGGCGACCTAACCGCGCTAGGCCGGAACCACCGGAGTATATCAGCTTTGCGCTCTCACCGTCAATGCGAGAGACCCTCGCTTCGGGTGTCGCCGGCGCGCCCGGCGGGCGCGACGGGCGGTCGGCCCGGCTCGAAGCCGCGAAATCGCGGCTCGCCGCGTTCGCGCAGGGCCCGGTCGCCGAGCTCCGTCAGACCGAACCGGACGTCGCCTTCGGCCGCCGGGCCGCTTGCATTCGAGAACTCGCCTCCGTCGAACATGCCGTCTCTCCTTCGAGCGGACGATGCGGACCGCATCGCCTGCAGCGCACGATAGCGGCCGGAGGTGCCCACGTTCTGGCACACCGGTACCCGGGGACATCCGACGGTCGGCGGCATGGAATATTCGGCCTCGTCGCGCAGGTAGCTCGCGTGCACGTCCGCTCGCTCGCACTCGCGTGCCTCTTCCTCACGTCGGCCTGCACGCGCGTCGGTCAGGTCGTCTCCGACGGCGGCGCGCATCATCCGTGGACCCATCCGGATACCCTGCGGATCGCGATGGTCGGGTCGCCCAACACGCTCAATCCGATCCTCTCGACGCAGCAATTCGAGGCTCAAGCCGAGGCGCTCGCGCTCGATCCGCTGATCTCGCGCGATGGGCACGGCCGCGACGTCCCGATCCTCGCCGCTCGCGTCCCGACGCTCGCCAACGGCGACGTCTCACGCGACGGCCTGCGTATACGGTACGCGCTTCGCCGCGGGGTCGTCTGGCAGGACGGCGCGCCGTTCACGAGCCGCGACGTCGCCTTCACCTGGCAGGCGATCATGAATCCGCATACCGCCGTCGCGAGCCGTCACGGCTACGACGACGTGCTCCGGGTGGAAACGCCCAATCCCTTCACCGCGATCTTCGTCTTACGCCGCCCGTTCGCACCGGCCGTCGACACATTCTTCGCACCGAGCGACACGCCGCTCGCGATCCTCCCGGCGCATCTGCTCGCGCGATATACCAGCCTCGACCGGATCCCGTTCGACGCGCTGCCGGTCGGAACGGGGCCGTTCCGCGTCGTCCGCTGGATCCGGAACGATCGTATCGAGTACGAGCGCAATGACCGGTATTTTCTCGGACGGCCGAAGATACGGCGCGTCGTCCTGCACATCGTCCCCGACGAGAATACCATCGTCGATCAGATGCGCGCCCACGAACTCGACTGGTTCGTGCAGGCGACGCCGCGGGTGTATCCGCAGATACGGGGTCTTCCGAACGTCTCCGTCCGGCTCGTCCCGATCAACGCCAACGAATCGATTCAATTCAACGTCACGAAGGCTCCGTGGTCCGACGCGCGGCTCCGGCGAGCCGTCGGCCTCGCCGTCGAAAAGTCGGCACTCGTGGAGAAGGTGACGTTCGGATCGACCGTTCCGGCCACGGAAGATCTTCCGCCGATCTCCTGGGCGTTCGACCCGCATGCGGGGACCGCGCGATCCGACGTGCCGCTCGCCGGGAAGCTGTTCGATGCCGCAGGATGGCGGATGCGTTCCGACGGGTTTCGCTACCGCGAAGGCCGGCGGCTGACGCTCGAGCTCAGTTACCGCAGCGATACCCTTACCGATCGAAATCTCAGCGTCGTGCTGGCCTCGATGCTGCTCGGTGCCGGGGTGGACGTCGCGCTCAAGGGATACGAGACGAGTCTGTATTTCGGCCCCGTGGGAAACGGCATCCTCGCCGACGGCAGGTACGAGGCCGGCCTCATGCTCTGGTATGCGGGCGTGGATCCCGACGATTCGAGCCAGCTCGTCTGTAGCGAACGGCCTCCCGCCGGATATAATTGGGCCCGGTACTGCAGTCGCGCGATGGACGACGCGCAACGGGCGGCGCTGACGCGCTACGCACGCACGAGCCGGATCGCCGCGTATTCGCGGATCGAACGGCTGCTCGCGACCGACGCCCCGTTCGTCTACCTCTGGTGGCCCCGGCAGATCGAGGCGGTCTCGGACGACCTCCACGGCTTCGAGCCCAACGGGATCATCGAGGATTGGAACGCCTACCGGTGGTCGCTCGAATCGACGCCGGGTTCGCCTTCGCCGTAAGCCTCAGGTGAATTCGATCGACGACGGATCGTACGAGACGGGATTCGCGCCCGGCACGTATCCGGGCGACGGTCGCCCGGACGAACCGCTCGGGGCGGCATCGGTACGGGTGACGAGATACCCGCCCAGATCGACGTCGTTCGCGGAGTCCGTGACGTCGACGCCGCCGGCGCCGTTCGTTCGCATCGTCGTGGAGATTGAGCCGCCCGACGCGTTCGCGGCGGAGACGGTTACCGAAGAATCGTCGCCGATGGTGACGCGTTCTCCGTCGCCGAGCGCGAGGGATTGTCCGCGCTGGAGGGCGACGGTCGATCCGTTCGCGACGATGCCGTACGTGCCGTCGGCGTTGAAGGTCACGCTCGACGAACCGTTCTGCAGCGCGACCGTCGCGCTGGCGTTGAGCGTAACGCCGTTCGCACTCCGTTGCGTCGCCGTCGTCGAGACCGTATAGCCGCCGCCGATCGAATCCGAATCGAGCAGATCGCCGTGGCCGCTCATATCGTCCCAGGCCTGCGAGACGGTCGCGCCGCCGGCGGTCGTGCCGTGCAGCGAATCGTGCGGGTCGCCGACGGAGTTCGCCGTCGCCGATCGCACGTATCGCTCGCCCGCGTTCGCCGTCTGGGCCGACGTGCCGCCGCCCGCAAAGAGTTGCGTTAGGTTCGCAAGGGCGCTCTGCAGCGTCGAAACGAGCGAGTTCACGAACATGCCGAAGCCGCCGGTCTCCGAGGGATCCGACCCGAATGTGCCCGCGCCGGATCCGGTACCCGCGACGGGGGCTCGCCACGGAGAGAACGGCGCGATGCCGTCGCTCCACGCCGGCGATGGTGCGGCCGAACCGCCGCCGGCCGTGCCGTAGGGCGACGTATCGCCCGGTGAAAAGCCGCTCGAGAAATCTCGCTGTCCGATGATCGACATGTCGCCCGCTCCGTTTCGTGATGGGTACGTTGCGACGTCTCTATCACGACGAGCAGACCATCCGTAAAGGCGGCGATCAAAGGCGGTGACCGTCGCTGCGCGACGGATAGCTACCGCCACCGTGCGTCAGGCCGACGAATCGGCGCCGAACGTTCCGGTGACGGATCGCTCGTGATTGCGGATCGCTCGCGGTTACGGATCGAGGTGCAGCTCGTCGGCGCCGTCGGACCGTTTCTCCGGCGGCGTCGCGCCCTCGTTATCGAGATCCGTCTCCATCGCAGCGTCGCCCGCCGAACGGTTCTCGTGCTCGTCGTCGGAAGACGGAAGGCGCGCGTCGTCGCGCGGTCCGTACGTGCGTACCATCGGGCACGTCGTACCCGAATGCTGGGCGGGCGAAGCCGCCGGACGGTTCTCTCTGCGCCCGCGTGGGTACCGCCCCCGATATGAAAAATGGTCCGCGCCCAACGAAACCGAGTTCGAGTACGACGACGGTGCGCTATGCGATCTTCATCGCGGTCATCGTCCTGATCGCGATTGCCGTCGGAACGTACGTGGGCCGTCACGCGGAGAACGAGAAGCCGGCCGGCAGTCTTACGAGTCCGGCGCCATAGGCTGTTCGACGTGCTCCGTCTCGCTCTGCCGAACGTCGGGGGTCGGGTCGACGCGGGGATCGTCGCTCGCGCCGCTGACGGGATCGATCTCCTGCGCGCCGTGTAGATCGCCGGATCGCGGATCGGCGTCGGACCGATTCGAAGGGGGCTGTTCGTCCATGCGTTGTTGTGGCCGCTGCCGATAGTCCCGAAACGGCTGTGACGACGAATTTCGTTTAAGTGACGTAGCGCTCGGGAATCAACTCGTCGCACCTAAGTTGTACCAGTATCGCGCTAGTCGCAGAACGGAAGTCGTCATGGGAATTCTGTCATGGATCATCGTCGGCCTGATCGCCGGCCTGCTCGCGAAGATGGTCGTTCCCGGTGAGGGGCCGGGCGGAATCGTCGGCGACATCATCGTCGGCATCGTCGGCGCGTTCATCGGCGGCTTCGTGTTCAACTTGCTCGGGCATTCGGCCGTGAGCGGGATCAATCTCTATTCGATCCTGGTCGCGTTCGTCGGAGCGGTCATCCTGCTCTTCGTACTTCGCGCCGTGACGGGACGTCGCGGAGTCGTTTAGCGTTAAACGAAATCCCGCTTCGAGAGACGGCCGCCGACGAGCGGCCGTTTTTTTTGTCCTCCGATGCGGAATGAGCTCGGATATGAACGACGACACGCACCCCGCACGCGGAACCGATCGGGACGATCCGACGGAACTCACGACCGAAGCCGACGGCGAATCCGCGCTCAGCCGTAGCGAAGCGCGCGTCGCCGGCATCCTCCCGGGTCAGGCCGTGTACGGCGACGATTCGAACGATCCGAACGATCATCGCGACAGCGAGCACGCGGGCCCGGGCGAGCACGTCTAATCTAACCGCCGAATCCGGTCAGCGCGTGCAAGGCCGGGTAGACGAGATCGATCCGCGCGCCGGCCTCGGTCGGATCGATGATGTCGTGGCGTCTCGGAAGGCCTTCGAGTACGGTGACGGTGCTCGCGGACGGTCTACGGCGCGCCAGCCGAACGGCGATCGAACGCGCGGCGGCATTCCCGATCGCGGGTTCGTTCGCATTTAGGACGAGGCAGAACTCGCCCGCGATCGTCGCCGTCCGTGCGTCGGCGGCGACCCGGCGGCCGAGCGCGAGCGAGCGCCCGAGCAGCCGCGTCGGAAAGCGCGGGTAGCCGTAGCGCGGGACCTGACCGCGATCGCCGCCGGGGCTCCACGGAACGAACGCGTTCGGCGCCGCCTGCAACGCGGCCGCGACCAGCGCGTCGAGCGGATCGGCGAGATGGGCGAGGCCGACGAGCGGTGCGATCGAAACGGCACGCGCGACGTCGGATCTGTCGAGCGCGAGACGTGCCGCGAGCGTCCCGCCGAGCGATAAGCCGGCGACGACGACGCGGCCGCCGGCCGCCGCCGCGATGTCGGTCGCCCGCGCCGCGACGGCCGTCATGTGAGCCGCCGTGACGAGCGCGACCGAGCGCGTCTCACGGTCGTAGGCGCCGTGCCCCGGCATGCGCGGGACGACGACGTTCGCGCCCCGCGCGAACGCTTCGCTCGCGAAGACGTCCCACTGCGCGGGTGCGCTCGTCAAGCCGTGAAGCAGGACGAGAGAGAGCGGTCGGCGCTCGCCGTGCGTGAAGAACCGCGAACGGCCCTCGGGCGAAATCGACGGATCGTCGAGCGCCGCGAGACGCGCGAACGATCGTTCCGCCTCCGCGTACGGCAGGGCGTCGGCGGAGCGTTCAGCCACGAACGGCGTCGAGGAGCTCGGGGTACACGCGCGACGCGAGGTGGCCTCGGCGCAACGGCTCGATGATGTCGTGCGAGAGGGGAAGCCCGCAGAGACGATCGATCGCGATCCGGGCGCCGTGCGCGCGCCAGGCGTCCGCGAGGCGGAGAATGGCGGCGTTGCTCACCGTCGTCTCGCTCGCGTTGAGCACGACGCGGATCTTCGCGGCACGCGTCCGAGCGTCGCGCGCTTCGGCGAGCAGATCGCGTCCGAGCTCGACCGCCCGCGCGACCGCGTGCGTCGGGAACTGCGGATATCCGTGAACGGGCCCGAGCCGCTCGCGCTCGAGGGGGTGCCACCACAGGTAGCGATTGGGCGCGGCGAGCGCGAGCTTCGTCGCCGGCCGCGAGAGCGATTCCGGAAGCCATTTCATCCGGAGGAACGGTGCGATGCAGACGACCGAGGCGACCTCGCAGCGCTGCGCGACGACGGCGCTCAGCAGGCCGCCGACCGAAAAGCCGACGACGACGAGTTCGTCGCCGAGCCGGCGAGCCGACGTGACCGCGTCGGCCGCGAAATCCGAGAGTTCGGAGGCCGTCAGATCGGCGAGCGCCGTCGTCAAACGATCGGCGTGGCCGTGGCGGGGTAAACGCGGAATGCTGACGTTCGCGCCGCCCGCGAAGAGCCGGCGTCCGAACTCGGCGAATTGCAACGGGCTCGCCGTCAATCCGTGAAGCAGCAGATAGGCGCGCTTCGCCGGCCGCTCGTGCCGCAACACGATCGAGTCATACGCGACGACTCCCGGAGGTTCCACGATCACGATCAGAGATGCGTTCGCCGCTTTCCAGGTTTTGCTTGGTGCGCGCGCGCTCGGACGCATGTTCGCGACGCGCTCGGGGGCTGCCGTCGCGGTCGCCGCGGCCGCGCCCGCGGCCGCCGGGCGGATCGCGGCGATCGTCCCGGTGCTCGACGAGGAGCGCCGGCTCGCACCGTGCTTGGAGGGTCTCGTCGCGCAGGACGCGTCGCTCGCGCAGATCGTCGTCGTCGACGGCGGTTCGCGCGACGGGACCCGCGAACTCGTTCGGACGTTCGCCGCGCGCGATCCGCGCGTCGTCCTCGTCGATGCGGCGCCGGTGCCGGCCGGGTGGAACGGGAAGGCGTGGGGGCTCGCGAGCGGTCTCGCCGCGAGCGATCCGGGCACCGCGTGGATCGTCACGATCGATGCCGACGTCCGGCCCGGGCCGCACCTCGCGCCGTCGCTCCTCGCGCACGCCGTACGCACCCGTCTCGATGCGTTCAGTGCCGCGCCGCTGCTCGAGCTCTCCGGCGCGGCCGAGGCGCTCCTCCACCCCGCGCTGCTCGCGACGATCGTCTATCGTTTCGGCCTGCCCGGAAACGTCGCGCGGACGCCGCAGGAGGTGCAGGCGAACGGCCAGTGTTTCCTCGCGAAGCGTTCGTGGCTCGTGCGCACGCAGGCGTTCGCGGCGGCGCGCCGCTCCCGGTGCGACGACGTGACGATCGTACGCACGCTCGTCGCGGCGGGCGCCCGCGTCGGCTTCTACGAGGGTTCCGCGCTCGCGAGCGTCTCGATGTACGCGGGCTTTCGCGAGTGCTGGCGGAACTGGCCGCGCTCGCTCGGGATGCGCGATGCGATGCTGTCGGATCGGGCGTTCGCGGCGTCGATGGCGGTCGCGTTCTTCGCGGGTGCCCTGCCGCCGGCCGTCGTCGCGGCGACGCTCGCGACCGGCGGCGCGACGGGGACCTTCTTCTTCCGCACGAATCTCGTCCTGACGCTCGCCCGGCTCGGGGTGCTCGCCGGGATGCGTCGCGCGTACGGCCGCGTCGCGCCGACCTACTGGCTCTCGCCGCTCTTCGATATCCTCGCGATCGCGCGCATCCTCGCCGCATCGCTCGACGCCGCTCCGACGTGGCGCGGCCGCACGCTCGTCTCCGAACGGAAAGCCGCATGATCTTCGCCCGCCTGGCCCTCGTCTTCCTGATCGCTCACGCGATCGCGCTCGGCCTCGGCATGTTCGGCCTGCTCTCCGCCGTTCCGAACGTCGCGCAGTTCGCGGGCAATCCGTATGCGCTCGCATTCTACTCCTGGGCGATCGTCAACACGGGGACGGTCGACATCTGGACGGGCGCGCTCGCGATCCTCGCCTATGGAGTCTCCGCGATCGGCCCGCGACGCACGGTGCTCTTCTTCGTCGCGGCGACGCTCATTTCGGCGACGGCGGAGCTCACGGGGACGAAGACCGGCTGGCCCTTCGGCGGCTACGCCTATACCGGCTTCCTCGGCTTTGAACTGCTCGGTCGCGTTCCGTATACGGTCCCGCTTTCGTGGTTCTACATGGGCTTCGCGTCCTTCTTACTCGCGAGCCGCATCGTCGCGAACGCACCGCGAAACCGCACGCTGCTGTCGATCGTGCTCGGCGCCTGGCTCCTGATGGCGTGGGATCTCGTGCTCGATCCGGCGATGGCGAGCGAGAAGATGACCGCGATGCACTTCTGGGTGTGGAAGGAGCACGGCGCGTATTTCGGGATGCCGCTGCGCAATCTCGCGGGGTGGTTCGGCACCGGTCTCGCGTTCATCGCGGCCGGCCGTCTCCTCTGGCGGCGGCCGGCGGAAGCGCTCGCGGGGAGCGCCTGGTTCCCGTTCGCGCTCTACGCGCTCAACGTCGTGTGGGCGATGGCGCTCAGCCTCTCCGTCGGCGCGTTGAGGCAGATGGCGATGGCGCCCGACGCC
>CAZZZK010000047.1:0-11813 GCA_964658555.1 Vulcanimicrobiota bacterium
TACCGCTCGCCGCCTATCTCTTCGTGTGCGACGACGCGCAGCGCGAGCGCCTGATCGCCGCCACGCGTTCGGGCCACGTCGCCGTGAACGACGTCGCGATGCAGTGGGCGAATCCGGCACTTCCCGTCGGCGGCGCGGGCGCCAGCGGCTGGGGCGCGTACCACGGCGAGGCGGGCTTCCGCGAGCTCTCGCACGCGCGCTCCGTCTTCGTGCGCTCCGCGTTCTCCCTCGCACCGCTTCTCGCACCGCCGTTCGGTCCGCTCACGCGAGCGCTCGTCTCGCTCGCCGGCCGGTCCCCCCGCTGACGCGCGATCTCGCGCCGGGCATCCCCCGCGCCGCCGGTCGTCGACGGCGCTTCGCGGTTAGCGTCGCGCCGCTTCGATCTCTTCGACGATGCGACGGGCGTGGTAGACGGTGTCGAGGCCGCTCAAGAGCGCGCGGCTATCGACCGCGACGGAACGGTTGACGGCCGGGTCGAACGCGAACGCTCCGCCGAGCGAATAGATGTTTCCGTCGAAGATGAGTCCGACGATGTCCCCGCTCTCGTTCACGAGCGGGCTGCCGGAGTTACCGCCGATGATGTCGTTCGTCGTCGCGAGATTCATCGGGGTCGCGAGGTCGAGATGCGGCTTCGCGGCGAGCCAGCTCGCGGGAAGCGCGTACGGCGCGTAGGGCGTCGCACGCGCGAAAAGCCCGGCCATCGTCGTGTACGGCGGGACGGCCTTGCCCTCCGCCGTGAAGCCCGCGACCTTGCCGTAGCTCAGCCGCAGCGTGAACGTCGCGTCGGGATCGACGCTCGTCCCGAGAATCGCGAAACGCGCGTTGGCGATCTTCTCCGCCGCCGCGCGGGTCGGGGCCGTGACGAGCGTCTCGCCGCGCGTACGGAGCGCCCGCGCCGCGGGATCGACGCGTTTCGCGTAAACGATCATCGGATCGGTCGACGCGTCGATCGCGGCCTGGCCGCCCTTGTACAGGGCTTCGCGAATTTTCGGATCGCCGAGCCTCGTCCCGGTCACGAGCCGCCGCGCCAAGACCTCGGGCGACTCGTCGCCGAGCAGATCGCGCACGAGCGGTGCGTCGGTGCCGAGCGTCTGACGCGCGTACGAGAGCCCGAACGCGAGCAACGTCTCTTCGAGATCGTCGTACACCGGAACGGCCGCGATCAGCCCCTGTTCGACCGTCGCGAGACGCTGATCCGTGAACTCGGGAAGGCGATCGCCGTTGGGTTTGGTGCGCTCGGCGGCGGCTCGCACGAGGGTGCGCGCGTATCCCATCAGCTGCGGCCGGAACACGCCGCCGAGCGCGCGCTGCTCGAGATCGATCCGTACGCGGATCGGCTGGATCTTCGCGATGTCGTCCCACGCGCCGCCGGCCTGCGCCTCGAGCTTCGGATCGGCGGCGACCTCGGCGCGGAGCGTGCGTTCGGCGTCGACTTTTTGCGCGAAGAATACCGGATCTTCGAGGGCGCCCTGCTCGCCGACGAACGCCTTGTACGAGTTCTCGGTATAGAACAGCGCCTCGTGCGCTTCGCGCGCCTGCTCGGGCCCGCGCCGCGCGAACTCGCCGAGCATGCCGCGTATCTGCCCGAGTTCCGGGACGACGGCCGGATAGAAATACCGGCGTTCGTAATCGAGCTGCGCCACCGTCAGCTCGCGATCCGTTTGGCCGGGGTTGCCGGCCACGAACACGAGGTCGTCCGCCTTCGAGCCGTTCGCGCTCCATCTCAAATACTGCGGCGTCGCGGCGGGCTTTCCGTTCTCGTACGCGCGCAGCATGCCGACGTCGAAATCGTAGCGCGGAAAGTTGAAATTATCGGAATCGCCGCCGAACTGCGCGACCGCATACTCCGGTGCGAACACGAGCCGCACGTCCGTGAATTTCTTATAGTGATAGAGGTCGTACACGCCGCCGTGATAGAGCGAGACGACCTGACACAGCGTCGTGTCGTCCGTATCGCAACTCTTCTCGAGCTGCGCGTCGGCGGCGCGTAACGCGGCGTTCGCGGCGTCGCCCGTCTTCGAACCGATCGCCGCGCGCACGGTCGGCGTCACGTCCTCGATGCGGTCGAGCCGATCGAGTTCAAAATCGGGGCACGTCCGTTCTTCGGCGAGCGTGCGGGCGAGGAAGCCGGTCGTTACGAAATTTTGCTGCGGCGTGGAGAGCTGCCCGACACAACCGACGACGCAGTGATGGTTCGTCATCACGAGACCCTGCGGGGAGACGAACGACGCACTGCAGCCTTCCGCGATGCGCACGGACGACGATCGCACGTGATCGAGCAACGCCGACGACGGCGTGAAGCCGTACGTATGCGCGACCCGCGCCGAAGGAAAATTATCGAAGGTCCACATTCCCTCGTCTGCGCGGACGGGCGCCGCGGCGAGAACGAGCGAGAACGAAGCGATAGCGAAGCGACGTAGCACGACGCACCGTTCGACGCCGCTCACCTAAGTACCATCGCCCGCGCCGGTCGAGAGCGGCCGCGTTCGGACGTCCCGCACGCGCAACGTTCGCGAGGCAAGGATCGCCGCGCCCGCGATACTGACGACGACGAGCGTGAGCGCGGCGTGGATACCGAAGCGGTCGGCCGCGAGACCGATCGCGGGCGGTCCGACGAGGAAGCCGACGTAGCCGACCGTCGAGACGGTCGCGATGCCGACGCCCGGCCGAAGCCGCGGATCGGCACCCGCGCGGCTGAAGACGATCGGCACGACGTTCGCGAGCCCGATGCCGACGAGCGCGAAGCCGAGATACGCCGCCCAGACGCGGTGCGCGCCGAGTGCGAAGGCGAGCGCGAGCGCGGCGAGCGTCGCGCCGGCGACGAGCGTGCGGCGCGGGCCGATCCGTGCGACGACGGCATCGCCCGTCGCGCGGCCGATGCCCATCATGACGCTGAAGGCGCCGAAGCCGATCGCACTCGCCGCCGCACCGACGCCGAGCGACGTGCGCAGGTAGATCCCGCTCCAGTCGGCCATGGCTCCTTCGCCGACGAGCCCGAGGAACGCGAGCGCCCCGAGCGCGACGAGCGCGGGATCGCGCCACGCGGCGGCTTCCCGAATCCGCTCGCGCGGCACGCGTCCGAGGCCCGCGCGCTCCGGCGCGTCGCGCACGAGCGCGAACGCGGCCGCGACGGCGACGAGCAGACACAGGAGCGCGATCGTCGCGCCGTCTCGTTCGAGGCCGAATCCACGGGCGATCATCGCGGCGGAGAGTGCGGCTCCGATCAGCCCCGCGAAACTGAAGACGGCGTGGAACGACGACATGATCGGCCGCTCGTAGTGCGGCTGCAGCGCGACCGCCTGGGCATTGATCGCGACGTCGAACGCGCTGTACGCCGAGCCGATGACGACGATCGCGACGGCGAACGCGAGCGCGTTCGGCGCGAAGAAGGGCAACACGAGCGAAGCACCGGCGCACAGCGACGCGGCGATGCAGACCGGCCGGCTCCCGGTGCGGCCGATCGCACGTCCGACGAGCGGCATCGTGACGAGCGAGGCGCACGATCCGCCGAGCAGGCTGAGCCCGATCGCTCCGTCCGAGAGCGCGAGATGCGCCTTGAAGACGGGCAGATGCGCGATCCACGCGCCGTATCCGAAGCCGTTGGCGAAGAACACCGCTCCGACGGCCGAACGCGCGAACGACCGATTACGAAGCGTCACCCGGCACGTTACCCGTGCCGGGCGCGACGCATGCCGCCTCGCACGAACGAAAAACTGCGGCCGTTTACGCGCCGCGCGCGTAGGGGCCGTCGCGAGACGGCTCGCCCGCGACGGAGACTCGTCGAGAGGTTACGAGCGGCGAGGAGCGGCGGACGAAAAGCGACGCGTCGTCGCGTCGACGATCAGGGCGAACACCGCGAACGTGAAGCCGATCGCGGATGCCATCGTCAGCGCACGAGAATCGGGCACCGCCGCCGACGCGATACAGACGAGCAAGACGCCGCCGAGGAGGTACCGCGTGCGATGGCCGAGATCGACCGCAAACGAGATCGCGAGCGCGAAGGCGGCGAGGATCGTCAGTACCATGTGCGGCGTTTTCTCTCTCTCCGTCAGAGCGTTCGGTGAAGCGAGTCGCAAAAGCGTCCGGTAAAGCGAGTCGAACGGCACCCGGGTCGGCCGGGCGGCGAAACGCGACGAGACCGGCTCCGCTTCCTTGGTGAGCTACGCTACATCTGCCCGATCCGCTCGAAACGACACATTATTTACCGTATCTTGACGAATCGACGGATTTCGTTTCCGGAGTCCGGCCCCGGGATCGCGCGACGATCGCTTCGGGCGACCCCGCGGAGCGAGCGAGGGATTCGTCCGCCCGGTTGCAAAGCCAGCGCTCACAGAAACTCGTTTCCGCATGGATGGACCGTGGATACAATAAAGTTGCGCGCCTCGCTCGCCGCGTTCGCGTTCGGGATTGCGATCGTCGCCCAATCCGGCTCGAGCGCCGTCGCGCAGGTTACCGCCGCGACCGCCGCCCCGGCCCCCCCGTCGATCCTCTTCGGCCAGCTCTTCCGCGACGTTCAGCTCGCGCAGATCTTCCCGGATCAGAAGACGTTCTGCGACCTCATCCCGCTGCAGACGCCCGCCGCCATCCTCGCGGCGTATGCGGCGCAAAAGGGCACGCCCCACTTCTCGCTATCCGCCTTCGTCGCGGCTCATTTCAAAATGCAGACGGGGACGCCCGTCGTCTCGCCGGCGCCCGCCGGCGTCTCGGCGCCCGCCTACATCGCGAGCCTCTGGAATACGCTTCAGGAGAATACGCTCGCCGTCGACGGCAACGCACCGAACGCGTCGCTCCTCCAATTGCCGCATCCGTTCGTCGTCCCGGGCGGCCGTTTCTCGGAGATGTACTACTGGGATAGCTACTTCACGATGCTCGGACTCGAGGCCGACGGCCGGCACGACGTCGTCGAGAACATGATCGCCGACTTCGCATACGAGATCGATACGTACGGTCACATTCCGAACGGCAACCGTACGTATTACCTCAGCCGCTCGCAGCCGCCGTTCTTCTCGAAGATGATCGATCTGCTCGCCGAACGCGACGGCTCGAGCGCATACGTGAAATATCTGCCCGAACTCGAGCGCGAGTACGACTACTGGATGGCCGGCGCCGATCGCATCGGGCGCGGCCAAGCGTACCGCAATTCCGTGCGGCTCACGGACGGCGTCGTCCTCAATCGCTATTGGGACGAACGAGACGTACCCCGCGACGAATCGTATCTCGAAGACGTGCAGACGGCGGCGACCACGACGCGTAACTCCGCCGACCTGTACCGGAACTTGCGCGCGACGGCCGAGTCCGGCTGGGATTTCAGCTCGCGCTGGCTCGCCGACGGGAAGAATCTCGCAACGGTACAGACCTTGAGCATCTTGCCGGTCGACCTGAACAGCCTCCTCGAACATCTCGAGGCGACCCTCGCGCACGCCTACTCGCTGCGAGGCGGGAAGGGCGATCGCCTCCGGGCCGTCGCGTTCCAGCTCCGGGCGGACATTCGAGCCGTCGAGATTCGCCGACTGTTCTGGAACGAGAGACTCGGCATCTTCGAAGACCTCAACTGGCAGCAAGGCGTTCAGACGAATCGGCCGTCCGCCGCGACCCTCTACCCGCTCTTCTTCGACATCGCGACGCACGAGCAAGCGGTGAAGATCGGTCAGGCGGTCACGACGACGTTCCTACAGCCCAACGGCCTCGCGACGACGCTCGTGACGTCGGGTCAGCAGTGGGATCAGCCCAACGGGTGGGCGCCACTGCAGTATATCGCCGTCTCGGGGCTGCGCGATTACGGGCAAAACGCGCTCGCGCAGACGATCGCGCAGCGTTGGATCAACGTCGATCTCGTCGTCTTCAACACGTCGCGCAAGTTCGTCGAAAAGTACGACTTGCTGACGGCGAGCGGGGGTGCCGGCGGCGAATACACGACGCAGATCGGTTTCGGTTGGACGAACGGCGTGTTGCGAAAACTGATGACGCTCTATCCCTAACGGCTACCTCGCGTCCGCTGCGGTTCGTCTCGCCGGCCGTAGCGGACACTGGGAATGGCTGTCGTTGAAACATCCTTTACGGCTAGGCACTCGCAGGGTCGTTTACGCTTAACGGCTCGCCGGGTCGCTCACGATAGACCGCTTGCCGATGGTTTACGATGAACCGCTCGCCGGGTCGGTTACGACGAACCGCTCGGAGCGGCGTATACGGATCGGAGTTTGAAGCGCGCGTGCGAGTCGATGCCGGACGGAGCGAAGCGTCGGCTCGGCCGGCCGATACCGCCTTAGACTCGCGGGTCGACGAGACGCGATAGGAAAGGCGTGCCGGCAGCGAGGGCGAGCGTCGCGATCGACAGCGTCAGGACGAACGAGTTCCGCGGCATGACGGCAGCCGCGAGCGTCGCCGCCCACGCGGTTCCGAGAGCGAGCCTCGCGGCCGGGTGCGCGCGCCGCCACGTGACGGCGCAGGCGGCGGAGATCGCGATGAACGCGATCATCGCTGCGGACCCGCGTACCGTCCCGTGCCGCACGCATGATCCGCCGCGTCGCTCTTGACGATCGTGTCGCCGATCGCGAGCGCCGTGATCGCCGTGCCGACCGCGATGCCGGGACCGGTCTCGGCGGTCGCGATCACGGTGCCGAACCCGACGTAGACGCTCGCGATCGCCTGCGCGTGCTCGAGGCGAGCGTGACCGCACTCCCACGTGCGACCCGCACCCGCGTCGGTTTTCGGGACGGGCGATGCCGGTACGGCGCTCGGAACGGATCGAATCGTCATTCGTATCTCCTCATCGCCTCCGTCACGACGAAGAGCTACGGCCGCTAGGCTGCGGGCCGCGGGCCGCCGGCCTCGGGTCTCGGGCCTCGGCTAACCGCATGATGAGAGGCGGCGCAAGGATACGCGCCGCCTCTCGAAGGCGGCGGCTTATCCGCCGAGTTGGAGGCGGGCGTTCGCGAAATCGATGATCGATTGCTCTCGCGCGTACTCGGCCGACTGAGGCGCCGTCGCTTTTTGGCGCTCGGTCGCGGCTTCGAGATCGGCTCGCGCGGCCGACGTGTCGACCTTGTCGCGCTTGACCGCGGCGTCGACGAGGACCGTGAGACGATCGGGAAGCGCCTGCAGAAAGCCCTCGCTCGTCGCGAACTCGAGGCGCTCGCCGCCCGCGACGTTCGCGCGCAGGATGCCCGGCCGAAGCGCGGTCAGGAACGGTGCGTGGGACGGCAAGATGCCTTCCTCACCCTCGGTTCCGACCGCGATCACGAGTTCGGCATCGCCTTCGAAGGCGACCTCGATCGGCGTGATGAGCCGGAACGGGATCGTGTTCGCCACTATTTATTCGACTCGCCGAGTTTGTCGGCGTTCTGCTTGACCTCGTCGATGCCGCCGGCCATATAGAACGCGGCTTCGGGGAGATCGTCGAGCTTGCCGTCGAGGACTTCGGAGAACGCGGCGATCGTGTCTTCGAGCTTGACGTACTTGCCCTCGCGGCCCGTGAACTGCTCGGCGACGAAGAACGGCTGCGAGAACAGGCGCTGCATGCGGCGCGCGCGGCCGACGATGACCTTGTCGTCTTCGGAGAGTTCCTCGACGCCGAGAATCGCGATGATGTCCTGGAGATCCTTATAGCGCTGCAGCGTCTCTTGCACGCCGCGCGCGACGCGGTAGTGCTCGTCGCCAATGATCTGCGGATCGAGGATGCGCGACGACGACGCGAGCGGATCGACGGCCGGATAGATGCCGAGTTCCGAGATCTGACGCGAGAGCGCGGTCGTCGCGTCCAGATGGCCGAACGTCGTCGCGACGGCGGGATCGGTGTAGTCATCGGCGGGCACGTAGACCGCCTGCACCGAGGTGATCGAGCCCTTGTGCGTCGAGGTGATGCGCTCTTCGAGCGCGCCCATCTCGGTGAACAGCGTCGGCTGATAGCCGACGGCCGACGGCATACGGCCCATCAGCGCGGAGACTTCCGAACCCGCCTGCATGTAGCGGAAGATGTTGTCGATGAAGAGCAGCACGTCCGCGCCCTTCTCGTCGCGGAAGTACTCCGCCATGGTGACGCCCGTCTGCGCGATCCGGAAACGCACGCCCGGCGGCTCGTCCATCTGTCCGAAGACGAGCGCGGTCTGCGCGAGCACGCCCGACTCTTTCATCTCGAGCCAGAGATCGTTGCCTTCGCGCGTACGCTCGCCGACGCCCGTGAACACCGAGAAGCCCTTGTGGACTTGGGCGATGTTGCGGATGAGCTCCTGAATGAGAACCGTCTTGCCGACGCCCGCACCGCCGAAGAGCCCGACCTTCCCGCCGCGCGTGTAGGGCGCCATGAGGTCGATGACCTTGATCCCCGTTTCGAAGATCTTCGGGGTCGGATCTTGCGCGGCGAAATTCGGTGCGTCGCGGTGGATCGGCCACATCGCGGCCGCGTCGACCGGCGCGTCCGAATCGATCGCCTTGCCGAGGACGTTGAAGATGCGCCCGAGCGTCGCCTCGCCGACGGGGATCGTGATCGGGGCGCCCGTGTTCTTCACGCTCTGACCGCGGACGAGGCCGTCCGTCGAGCCCATCGCGAGGCACCGGACCGTGTTGTTGCCGAGCTCGTCCTGCACTTCGAGGACGAGCTGCCGGGCCGCCGTCGCCGTGCCGCCGAGTTCGACGCCCGCGCCCGCGCCGTTGCCGTTCGTGCCGCCCGAGAGCGCGTTCTTGGAATCGTTCGAGATCGAGACGGTCAGCGCGAAGTTGATCGAGGGCAGGCTTTCGGCCGTGAACTCGACGTCGACGACGTTGCCGAGAACCTGGACGACCTTCCCCGTCTCGGTCGCGGTGGCGGGAACGGGAGCGATGGTTGACATTGTTTCGTCCTTTACGATTCGGTGCTGGTCGCGAGAGCGGGTGGTGGCCGAGCCGAACGGCCCGGCGGCGAGACTATCCGGTCTGTGCTTCGGCGCCGCCGACGATCTCGAGCATCTCTTTCGTGATCGCGGCCTGGCGCGCTTTGTTCATCGCGAGCGTGAGATCGTCGAGCAACTTGCCCGCGTTGTCCGTCGCGTTCGTCATCGCGATGAGCTGCGCCGCGTAGAAGGCGGCGTCCGTCTCGAGCATCGCGGAGAAGATCGTGAATTCGAGATACTTCGGAAGCAGGCGCGTCAACACGGCCTCGGGCGACGGGGCGAATTCGACCGCCGTCCGCGGGCCTTTTTGCTCCGCGGCCTCGTCCTTCTTCTCGGCGACGATCGGCACGAGCGTCTTCGTCTCGGGCTTCTGCGAGAGCATCGAGACGAGCTTCGGCGCGACGAGGACGATCTCGGAGATCTTCCCGCCCGTGAAGTCGTCGGTGACTTTCGCGGCGATCTCCTTGGCCGTCGCGAGCTTCTCTTGCGTCGAGAGCGACCACGCTTCGGCCGTCTCGAAGCGCGTCCGACGCGTCGCGTTGCGCGCCTTGTTCCCGACCGCGTAGTAGACCACGCCGCCGTTCTGATCGCGCACGAAGAGTTCGGCCGCACGCACGACGTTCGAATTGAACGCGCCGGCGAGCCCCTTGTCGGCCGTCATCAAGATGACGCCGACCGGCGCACCGTCTTTGCCGGGCTTCATGAACGGGTGGTCGACGGAGCCGACCGCGGACATCAGATCGCGCAACATCTCGCCGAGCGCGGCGGCGTACGGCGAGGCCTGCTTCTGGACCGCCTGCGCGCGGCGGATCTTCGCGGAGGCGACCTGCTTCATCGCCTTCGTGATCTGCTGCGTGTTCTTGAGCGATTTGATCCGGTCGCGGAGATCGCGAACGCTAGGCATCGTTCACCCCGCTCGAGCGTGCGTCGTTCATCAGAAGGTCTTGTTGAACTCCTCGATCGCCGCGACGAGCGGCTTATCGTCTTTAAGGGCGCCCGATTCGGCGATGCCCTTCGTGATCTCGGGGTGCTTCTCGTGGAGGAAGTCGACGAACTGATGCTGCCACTCTTGCAGCTTCGGCGTCTCGATCTTCGTGAGGTAGCCCTTGGTCGCGGCGTAGATGACGACGACCTGATCCTCGACGGATTGCGGCTGATACTGCGGCTGCTTGAGGATCTCCGTGATCTTCTCGCCGCGGGTCAGCGTCGCTTGCGTGTTCTTATCGAGATCGGACGAGAGCTTCGCAAACGCCGCGAGCTCGCGATACTGCGCGAGGTCGAGCTTGAGCTGACCCGCGACCGATTTCATCGCCTTCGTCTGCGCCGACGATCCGACGCGCGAGACCGAGATGCCGACGTCGACTGCCGGGCGGACGCCCTGGAAGAAGAGCGTCGTCGTCAGGTAGATCTGCCCGTCCGTAATCGAAATGAGGTTCGTCGGGATGTACGCCGAGACGTCGCCCGCCTGCGTTTCGATGATCGGCAGCGCCGTGAGCGAGCCGCCGCCCTTTTCGTCCGAGAGTTTCGCCGACCGTTCGAGCAGGCGCGAATGCAGGAAGAAGATGTCGCCCGGGTACGCTTCGCGTCCCGGCGGCCGGCGCAGCAGCAGCGAGACTTCGCGGTACGCGATCGCGTGCTTCGTGAGATCGTCGTAGATGATGAGGACGTCTTTGCCGTCGTACATCAGCTCTTCGGCCATCGCGCAGCCGGCGTACGGCGCGATGTACTTGAGCGCGGGCGAATCGGACGGCGACGTCGTGACGATCGTCGTGTACTCCATCGCGCCTTCCGTCTCGAGCCGCGACGCGAGCGCCGAGATGTTCGAATTCTTCTGACCGATCGCGACGTAGATGCAGAAGACGTCGCGGCCCTTCTGATTGATGATCGTATCGATCGCGATCGCCGTCTTGCCGACCTGACGGTCGCCGATGATCAGCTCGCGCTGCCCCTTGCCGATCGGGATCAACGCGTCGATCGCGCGGATTCCGGTCTGCATCGGCTGCTTGACCGGCTGGCGCTCGATGACGGTCGGCGCCGTCTGCTCGATCGTGCGATATTTCGTCGCCTGGATCGTGCCCTTGCCGTCGACGGCGTTCCCGAGCGGATCGACGACGCGCCCGAGCAGCGACGAGCCGACCGGAACCGACGCGATGCGGCCCGTTCGCTTGACCTGCATGCCCTCTTTGATCTCGACGTCGGGCCCGAGGATGATGACGCCGACGTTATCCTCTTCGAGGTTGAGCGCGATGCCTTGCAGGCCGTTGGGGAATTCGACGAGTTCCGATTGCTGAACGGCTTCCAGCCCGTAGACGCGAGCGATGCTCGATCCGACTTCGATGACCGTGCCGACCTGATCTTCGTGAACGTCGGTGTTGAAGTTCTTGATCTGGCTCTGGAGGATCGATGCGATTTCGTCGGCGTTGATCATGGTGTCGTCCTATCGTTGAGGTTCGTCGCGAAGAGGTCGCGCGCGATGTCGTCGATGCGTGCGGCGAGCGAGCCGTCGACCTGACGATCGTGAGTCGTGATGCGGAGGCCGCCGAGCAGGCTCGGGTCGATGCGCGTAGAGACGTCGTACGTCGTGCCGGCCGAGCGGCCGAGCCGCGCGACGATGGCGTCGATGTCGTCGCCGCCGAGTTCGCGGGCGCTGACGATCTCGAGCCGTTCTTTCCCGGCCGCGGCGAGCGCGAGCTCGTCGTAGGCGTCGGCGATCCCGGGCAGGATCGATTCGCGACGTTTGCGCACGAGCAGGAGCAGCGTATTCAGGGCGATCCCGCCGAGTTTCCCCGAGAAGACTCGCTCGAGCAGCGCTTCTTTCTTCGAGCGCTCGAAGACGGGCGAGAGATAGAACCGGCGCACGTCGTCGTTGCCGTAGATCGCGTTCTTCGCCGCGCGAACGTCCGCGCCGACGGCCGGGATGGAGCCGCTCGCGCGGGCGAGATCGAAGAC
>CAZZZK010000048.1:0-11807 GCA_964658555.1 Vulcanimicrobiota bacterium
CGCCGCGTCGCATCGTTTCCGTGTCGCCTCGTCGTCGTTCCGTGTCGCCTCGTACGGAAGGCGTTCGAAACGAGCGTTCGCCGCACGGCGGGCGACGGCGGCCCGCCGCGTGGTTGGACATTCGGCCAACGCCGCAGTCTTTACAAGCGAAACGGCGGATCGTATACTTCAAGCACCTCTCGAGAAGGTCGCATCCCCGGCTACTGTAGGAGGGCGAATGACTTCGCAAGATCCACCCAAGTACGTCGGCGAGGCGTGCGAACCCGCGTAGCGTACGCTCGCGGCGGGTCCGTCGGAGCGATCGGTGCGATCGCATCGTCGACGCGCACGTCTCGTGAAGAATATCGATCGGACGGCATCGCGAATTCCCGCGGTGCCGTTTTCGATTTTTGCAAGCGGAGCCGCGCTTTCGGCTCGCGCTCGAAGTGTATAGCGACGGGTCGTGTCGCTTTGCCGCATGTCTAATGTGGCGCGTATCTTCGACCGAGTACGCTTGCCCGATACCGCCTCGTTTCGCATTTCCTCAAGGGGGAGATCGTTTGTTCTTTTTAGCGGACGCGAATCCGTATCTTCCGGCGCCGCCCTATCTGAACTCCGGAGACACGGCGTGGCAGTTGACGTCGGCGACGCTCGTCGGACTGATGAGCCTCCCCGGCCTCGCCATTCTGTACGGCGGCCTCGTGAAGAAGAAGTGGGCGCTCAACTCGGCGGTGATGTGCTTCTATGCGTTTTCGGCCGTGCTGCTCGTCTGGATGTTCTGGGGCTACAACCTCTCGTTCGGCCAGCCGACGCCGCTCAAACTCGGGCCGCTCGCGAATTTCTGGGGGACGCCGGTCCCGGCGCTCGGCGTCGATGCGGAGATCGGTCAGGCGCAGATCCCGCTCGCCGGAGGCGGCTTCCCGCCGCTCCGGATGCCGGGGGCCGCGATGATCTACTTCCAGTTCGTGTTCGCGGCGATCACGCCGTTGCTGATCGCGGGTTCGGTGCTCGGCCGGATGAATTTCAAAGCGTGGATGATCTTCGTTCCGATTTGGAGTTCGCTCGTCTACACCGTCGGCGCGTTCTCGATTTGGGGCGGCGGCTGGCTCTCCCAGCTCGGCGCGCTCGACTACTCGGGCGGGTACGTCATCCATCTCGCCGCCGGCGTCTCGGGCTTCACCGCCGCCGCCGTGATCGGGCCGCGGCTGCTCGCCGATCGAACGGATTTCGAACCGAATAACCTCATTATGGCGTTCGCCGGCGCCGGCATCCTGTGGCTCGGCTGGAACGGCTTCAACGGAGGCGATCCCTACTTCGCGAACGCCGACGCCGGCGCGGCCGTGCTCAATACGAATATCGCGACCGCCGTCGCGCTGCTCTGCTGGCTCGTGCTCGATTACGTCGCGATCAAGAAGCCGAACGCGGTGTCGATGATCAACGGCATGATCACGGGGCTCGTCGCGATCACGCCGGGTGCCGGCTACGTCGACGGCTTCGGCGCGATCGCGGTCGGCGTCGCGGGCAGCGTCATCGCGTGGGTCAGCTTGAACAAACTCGGCAATTTGTCGTTCATGAAGAAGGTCGACGATACGTTCGGCGTCGTCCACACGCACGGCGTCGCGGGGCTCGTCGGCGGCCTGATGGTCGGGGTGGTCGGCAACCCGTCGATGATCGAATACTACGCGACCGCGGCCTCGAAGGCGCTCAAGACGAACCCCGCGTCGGACGTCGCGGCCTCGGGTTTCGTCTACGGCGGAGGCTTCGCGTCGCTCGAGCACCAGGCGATCGCGGCACTCTTCATCATCGTCTTCGATGCGATCGCGACGTTCGTTATCTTGAAATTGATCTCGCTCGTCGTACCGCTCCGCGAGAGCGAATCGGATATGATCGGCGGCGATCTCGCGATCCACGGCATGGATCCGATACCGGTGAGTTACGTCCCGCCGGGGGTGCCGCTCGGCGCATCCGGTAACTGACGGCCCTTCGAGAGCGCGGCCGCTTCGCGCACGAGGCGGGGCGGGCGCGCTCGATGGGGAGACGGTACGCGCGGCGCGTATCTCGCAACGGGCACGCGATCGTACGGCGGCCCGAAGCGAGGGCACGCTGAAGATTTTGGTCGCGACGAAGAACGCCGGAAAGCTCGTCGAGCTGCGCGAGATCGGCGCGGCGTTCGGATGGCGGATCGGAACGTACGATGCGTACGTCGATCCGATCGAAGGCGAGCGTTCGTATGCGGAAAACGCCGCGCTCAAGGCCCGCGCCCTCCGCGCGCAACTGACCGCGACGGGCGACGCCGAGGCGGTGCTCGGCGACGACTCGGGCCTCGAGGTCGACGCACTCGGCGGGCGCCCGGGCGTTCGTTCCGCGCGCTACGGACCGCCGGGAGCGACCTGGGCCGAGCGGCGGGCGCTGCTGCTCGCGGAGATCGACCGTTCCGGAAAAATCTCGCGCGCCGCACGCTTCGTCTGCGCGCTGCATCTCATCACGGCGGACGGCCGCGAGGTCGCGTGCGAAGCCTCGTGCGCGGGAAAGATCGCGGAGCACGACGCCGGCGACGGCGGCTTCTCGTACGACGCGATCTTCGTGCCGGCGTCCGGCGCGCAGACGTTCGCCGAGATGCCGTCCGAGATGAAGAACGCGAGCAGTCATCGGGCGCGAGCGGTGCGCGGTCTGTTCGAGCGACTCGCCGCCGCGTCGACCGGACATTGATCGGCGGATTGAGAACGCTCGTCTGCGTCGGGACGCGCTCGTCCCGCCGGGACGTAGCTCAGCTTGGTAGAGCGCCTGCTTTGGGAGTAGGAAGTCGCAGGTTCAAATCCTGTCGTCCCGACTGGCTTTTCGCTCGAGGCGGCGAGGAGGACGAGCGATCGGAGCCGATACTCTAGTCGTCCGCCGGGCGCCCGTGGTCTAACGGATAAGGCACGAGTCTTCTAAACTCGAAGATGGGGGTTCGATTCCCTCCGGGCGCGGATCGCTCGTCTCGCACCGGCGCACCGCGCCGCGTCGCGAGGCGCAACAGATCGCGAGCGCGCGTCGCGGCGCGAATGCCGTATTCCCGCGGCCCGTGCTTGACGATCGGCCGTTCGAAGCACGCGGTGAGGATCGACGCGAGTGCGACCGAGACGGCGGCTCCGATCCAAAACGTCTGCCAGGCCGGGCGCCCGAGCGATGCGATCCAGACGGCGGTTTCGAGATTCCAAAGGTAGAGATTGTAGGACACGAGCGAGAGGAACGCGAGCACGCCGCCCGCTCCGGCGAGGAGCCGCAGGTGTTTCGTGCCGAGCGCGATGCCGAGCGTCGCGACGAAGAGCGTCGGTCCGAAGACGATGCGCCACGCGTTGAGCCAGCGATGCACGGGATCGCTCCCGCTCGCTCGCCCGAGCCGGCTCGCGTCGACGCAGGCGACGACGATCAACGCGAGTGCCGCGAGAGCGGCGAGCGAACACGCGCGGCGATCGAGTTCGCATCCGCGTGCGTTGAGCGACACGACCGTATATGCGGCGAGCATCCCGGCACCGAAGACGTCGAGCACGGCCGGCAGCTGATTGATCAGCGTGAAATCGTTATCGGCGCCCGCGTGCGCGACGAACCCGCGATAGACGACGGCGATCGCGACGAACGCCGCGTAGAGCGCGAGCGGCCGGCGCTCTGCGAGCGGGATCGCGAACGCGAAGAGCACGTAGAACTGCACCTCGACGCCGAGCGTCCAGAGCGGCCCCGAGAGCGACCCGAACGTCTGCGGGAACCACACGTGAACGAACCCGAGGTGCGCGACGAGCGTCGTCGCTTCGTCGGCGACGCTCGTGAAATGCGCGTGGTAGATGCATCCGAACGCGATCAGCGCGACGACGTACGACGGACCGATCTTGAGCGCGCGCCGCCGGACGAACTCCGCGAGGCTCGGCCGCGGGCGCCCGGCCGCGCGCGCCTTCGCGTACGGCAAGTAGATGCAGAATCCGCTGATGAAAAAGAAGAGATCGACGCCGAGGAAACCCGCCTCGGCGAACGACTGCAGCGGTCCCGTACCGGGGACGACGTAGCCCGTCACGAGCCACAGGTGGTACCACACGACGAGCAGGATCGCGAGGCCGCGAAGGCCGTCGAGAATGGCAAGTCGATCGGACGTCGTCGTATCGCGCATAGGCCGCCCGCACGCGGGCTACCTCGCTTGTGCCCACGAGCGGACGTTCAAACGCCCGCGGTCGGGCTAGGGCCCGGCGACCGCGCGAGCGTGATCGACGCTCGTGATCTCGTCGAGTGCAGCGACCCACGCTTTCGCGACCGCGAGGTAACCGTCGGCGCCGCTCGGGTGGATGCCGTCCGGAAAATGCGCCGCATCGCGCGCGACGGCGCCCGCCATCTCGCTCGCGAGCGCGACGCGGAAGCCGCGCGCCGCATACGACGCGACGATCGTCGGTACGCTGCGGGCGGGAGGCGCCCCGCACGCGGCGGTTCCGTCGAACGCGGCGACGTCGCAGCGGGCGATCTTCGGACTGTCGACGACGCCCGCGACGAGTACCGTGGCATTCGGTTCGATCTCCGTGATCTCGGCCAGCAGCGCGTCGAGCGCGTCGAGCGTGTTCGCGACGGTATAGCCTCGCTTGTGGCGCGTCGCTCGAAGCAGATCGTTCGTCCCGGCCATGAGCAGGATAACGTCCGGCTCGTAGGCTTCGAGCGCTTCGCGCGTGAGCGCGCCGCTGAGCTGATGGGCGGGTGCCGAGGGATAGGATCGGATCACGTAGCCGGGCCAGCCTTCGTGGCCGCGTTCGGTCAGCCGAGCCGAGTAATCGGAGCGGCTCCCGATCATCGTGAAGTCGAAACCCTGCGACTCGAGGAGCCGCACGAGCTCGGCACGATACCCGCCGGTACCGAGATCGACCCCGTTCTTGCCGACGCCGGCGGTGATCGAGTCGCCGAGGGCCATGATTCGAATCGGCTGCGCCCGCGCGAGCCAGCTTTGCCCCGCGGGCGGCTCGGCGGCTCGTGCGCCGACCGCCCCCGCGAGCACGAACGCGAGCGTCGCGCACAGACGGCCATACGACGCGTTCTTCGTGAACGTCCGGCTCAGGAGCATCGTCCCTCGTTTCTCATCTCCGGACGCTGCGTCCCGTGAAGATCTCTTTTCGAATCGGCGGCGGACGGGCCGCGATTTAGGACGACGCGAGACCAGGCTTTCCGAGGCGGCGTTTCAAATACGCTCGAGTCGCGGCCCCGGGGGCGCGGGCGTGTGGTGACTGTAGCTCAGTTGGTTAGAGCGCTGGACTGTGACTCCGGAGGTCGCGGGTTCGAGCCCCGTCAGTCACCCCACTCAGAGCCGGTCCCGGTCGCGTCGTTCGCGCTCTTAGCTCAATTGGTTAGAGCATCGGCCTTTTAAGCCGCTGGTTCTGGGTTCGAGTCCCAGAGGGCGCACGAAACGTTTACGCGAAAACGGGCCGTCGCGCACCGCTAGCTCAATGGTAGAGCAGTTGACTCTTAATCAATTGGTTGAAGGTTCGAGTCCTTCGCGGTGCACGTGAAATCGAAACCCCGCCCTCGCGGCGGGCGTTTTTCGTTCTCGGACCTCGCTCGCGCGAACGACGCGCGGGCACGGGCGCGTGCGTCGCGAAGCGTCGCCGGCATGCCCGCCGTTCGTGCCGTCCGTCCCGCGAAGCTACGCGCGCTCGTCGCCGTGTGCGCGAAATGCGACGGCGACCCGAAGGCGCTGCGCCGCCGTCTCAAGCGCGAATTCAAAGACCGCGGCGCGAAGGGCAGCGTCCGCGTCGTCGCGAGCTCGTGCCTGGATCTGTGCCCGAAACGTTCGGTCGCGATCGCGGTCTCGGACGATCGCGGCGCCGTCGCGGGCGCGCGTTACTACGTCGTCGCCGCCGATGCCGACGCGAGCGAGGTCGTCTCGCGCATCGACGCCGAACGGGGCGCCGGCCCGAGGCCGAACGGTTAGCGGCGCTCGTCCTCGGCGACGACGTCGCCGCGCGCGATCGCGTTCACGAGTTCGTCGCCGCATTCTTCGCGAGTCCGGCTCTCCGCGCGCATGCGCGCGGCGATCCAGTCGTTCGCGGTCGATCGCTCGTTCGTCGCCGCGTCGCGAACGTACGAATCCGGCCGGAGAACGACGGGCTCGGCGTCGTTCGATCTCGGGGCGTGCGCATCGCTCATCGCCGCGGCTTGGGCGCTCCGTCCCCGGGGCCCTCGTCGGGACCCGCTCGCGATCCGAGTTGACAGCGAGCGAGCGGCCGTGCTACCCGTAGACGAATCGGCCGTCGCGAATTTGCGGCCCGAGCATCGGCACGCGCCGGCGCCGTCGGAGGGAAACGTGATCGTCAGCGAACGCGCGCACGACGTCGTCGTGCAGGCAGCAGAGCGTATTCGCACGGGCGTTCGGCGCACGCCGACCGTGCATTCGCACGCACTCTCGAAGATGCTCGGCTGCGACCTGTACCTGAAAACGGAGAACCGCCAGGTCACGGGCTCGTATAAGGAGCGAGGGGCGCTCAATGCGATGCTGCTGCTTCCGGTCGAGGAACGCGCGCGCGGCGTCGTCACGATGTCGGCGGGGAACCACGGTCAGGCGGTCGCCTATCACGGCACGCGGCTCGGTATCGCGACGACGGTCGTCATGCCCGCGACGACGCCGTTTCTCAAAGTGCGCCGCACCCGCGAGTACGGCGCGAACGTCGTCCTGCACGGTACCACGTTCGACGAGGCGGCGGCCTACGCGCGCGGCTTCGCCGCCGAACGCGGGGCGACCGTCGTCCACCCGTACGACGACGACGGCGTGATCGCGGGTCAAGCGACGGCGACGCTCGAGCTCCTCGAAGATGCCGGGACCGATCTCGACGTGCTGCTCGTGCCGATCGGCGGCGGCGGGCTCGTGTCGGGTGCGACGCTCGCCGTCGCGGCGCGCGCACCCGGCGTGCGGATCGTCGGCGTCCAGTCGTCGCTCTATCCGAGCGTCGCTCGCGCGCGCGACGCCGCCGTCCCGATTCCGGGCGGTCCGACGATCGCCGAGGGCATCGCCGTCAAGACGGCCGGAACGCGCAATCTCGCGTACATCGATGCGGGCGTCGCGGAGATCGCGCTCGTCCAAGAGGCGGCGATCGAGACGGCGATCGCGGAGATCCTCGAAAACGAAAAACTCGTGTGCGAGGGAGCGGGCGTCGCCGGCGTCGCGGCGCTGATCGCGGACCCCGACCGGTTCGCCGGTAAGCGCGTCGGGACGATCCTCTGCGGCGGGAACATCGATCTCGGCATGCTCGCCGCGGTCATCGTGCGCCATCGGATGCGCTCGGGCCGCGTCGTGCGCGTGCGCGTGAAGATGATGGACACGCCGGGCGCGCTCGCGAGCATCGCGCTCGCGATCAGCAGCGCCGGTGCGAACGTCTTGGACGTGACGCATCACCGCGTCTTCGGAAGCCTCTCGGCGAAGCACGCCGAGCTCGACGTCACGGTCGAAGTCGAACGCCCGAGCGATATCGGCGTCATCATGGGCCGCATCGCCGAGCGTGGTTTCGAGGCCGCCGTCGTTACCGAGTGATCTTACACGCGCGCGCCGCGACCCGTGATCAGATTGAAGATGAAGAGGACCACCGCGACGACGATCAAGAGATGGATGAGCGCGCCGCCGACGTGCAGCGCGAATCCGAGGACCCATAGGACGACGAGCACCGTGATGACCGTCCACAAAATTCCAGCCATGTTCACTCCTAACGAAATAGCGTCGGCTGCTCGTACCGCAATAACCCGGCGCTCAGACGCCGGCCGGCCGGCTCGACGCGGAGTCGCCCCGTTCGCCGTGGTAACGCGGCTCGTGCTGCGTTTTCGATTCGCGTTCGCCGCCGCGTGCGCGCTGGTCGCCCTCGTCTCCCTCGCGCCGTCGCGCGCGACGGCCGCGGATCGTCCGCTCCCCGATCTCCGCTGGCGGATGATCGGGCCGTTCCGCGGGGGCCGCACCGTCGCCGTCGCGGGCGTCCCCGGCCGCCCGGGCGTCTTCTACATGGCACCGAGCAACGGCGGCGTGTGGAAGACGATAGACGGCGCGCGTACGTGGCGGCCGATCTTCGACGAGCAGGATACGAACTCGATCGGCGCGCTCGCGGTCGCACCGTCCGATCCCGACGTCGTCTACGCCGGCAGCGGCGAAGGCTTGCGGCGTCCCGATCTCTCGACCGGCGACGGCGTGTACAAGTCCGGCGACGCGGGCCGTACGTGGAGGCACCTCGGGTTGCGCGACGGCCGACAGATCCAAGCGATTGCCGTCGATCCGCGCGATCCGAATCGCCTCTTCGTCGCCGTCCTCGGCCATCCGTTCGGTCCGAACGCGGAACGCGGACTCTACCGTTCGACCGACGGCGGCGCGACGTTCGAGAAGGTGCTCGGACGCGGCGACGACGTCGGCGCGGCGAGCGTTACGATCGATCCGCACGATTCGCGCGTCGTCTACGCCGGACTTTGGGCGTCGCGTAACGGACCGTGGAACCTCACGCGCGTCTACGCACGCTACGACGCGGGCGGCCTCTTCAAATCGCGCGACGGCGGCGCGACGTGGACGAAGCTCGCGGGCGGATTCCCGCAGATCGCCGGGCGCATCGGTATCTCCGTCTCGCCCGCCGATTCGCGGCGGCTCTACGCGATCGCGGAGAAGCCGAACGACGGCTGCGGCGTCTATCGATCGAGCGACGCCGGCGCGTCCTGGAACCTCGTCGACGAGGAAGCGCGCGTGTGCGGGCGCGCGGAAGACTTCGCGGGGATCACGGCCGATCCGCACGACCGCGAGACGGTCTATTCCGCGAACACGACGACGTATCGGTCGACCGACGGCGGGCGGTCGTGGACGGGGATCAAGGGCGCGCCGGGCGGCGACGATTACCACACCGTGTGGATCGACCCGAACGATTCGAAGACGATCCTGCTCGGCTGCGATCAGGGGGCGACGCTTTCGATCGACGGCGGCCTCACGTGGAGCAGCTGGTACAATCAGCCGACCGCGCAGTTCTATCACGTGATCGCGGACGATCGCTTTCCCTACGTCGTCTTCGGCGCGCAGCAGGAAAGCGGCAGCGCCGAGGTCGCGAGCCGCGGGAACGACGGCGCGATCACGTCGCGCGAATTCCACTCGGTCGGCGTCGAGGAGTACGGCTACGTCGCTCCAGATCCGTTCCACCCGTGGCTGATCTACGGCGGGAAAGTTTCGGTGTACGACGAGCGCACCGGCCAGACGCGCGACGTCTCGCCCACCTTCGATCGCAAGACCTATCGTTTCGATCGAACCGATCCGCTCGTCTTCAATCGCGTCGATCGGCGAACGCTCTATCTCGGCTTGAACGTCGTGTTCGCGACGGTCGACGGCGGCCGGAACTGGCGAACGATCAGCCCCGATCTCACGCGCCCGCGCCCCGGCGAGCCGGAGACGCTGCGCGGCTTCACGGCCGACGATCCCGCGAACGGCACCCATCGCGGGGTCGTCTACAGTCTCGCGCCGTCGTATTCGGACGCGCGCACGATCTGGGCCGGCACGGACGACGGGCTCGTTTGGATCACGCGCGACGCCGGGTCGCACTGGACGGACCTCGCCGCGATCGGCCTCGGCCCGTGGGATCGCGTCACGCAGATCGACGCGTCGCATCACGACGCGGCGTCGGCCTACGTCTCGGTGAGCCGGCAGCGACTCGACGACGAGCGGCCCTATCTCTTTCGGACGCACGACGGCGGCCGGACGTGGCGCGCCATCGTACATGGTTTACCACCGAACGAACCCGTCAACGCCGTACGCGAGGATCCCGTCCGCGCGGGTCTGCTCTTCGCGGCGACCGAGCGCGGCGTCTACGTGTCGTTCGACGACGGCGACGAGTGGCAATCGCTGCGCTTGAATCTCCCGGCGACCTCCGTGCGCGATCTCGTCGTGCACGGCGACGATCTCGTCGCGGCGACGCACGGCCGTTCGTTTTGGATTCTCGACGACGTCGCGCCGCTTCGCGAGCGCGCGGACGACGCGACGGCGCTCTTCACGCCCGCGATCGCGGTTCGCGTTCGCCGCGACACGAATACGGATACGCCGCTGCCGCCCGAGGAACCGACGGGCGAGAACCCGCCGGACGGCGCCGTCTTCGATTACGCGCTCGGCCCGGACGTGCGCGGGCCCGTCACGCTCGCCGTGTACGATCGCTCGGCGCGGCTCGTGCGGTCGTTCTCGAGCGCGGACGCGGCGGAGCCGATCGATCCGTCGATCGTCGTCCCCGCGTACTGGGTCGCGCCGCAACGTCCGCTCTCCGCCGCGCCCGGCCGGCACCGGTTCGTGTGGGATCTGCACGAGGCCGCGCCCCACGCGATCGAACGCGGCTATCCGATCGCGGCGATCGTTCACGGGACGCCGCTCGGGCCGCTCGGCCCGCTCGCGACGCCCGGCCGCTACGTCGTGCGGCTGACCGTCGACGGGCGTTCGATCGACCGGCCGCTCGTCGTCGTTCCGGATCCGCGCGTCGGAATCGCGCCCGCCGACTACGAGGCGCAGCACGCCGCCGCTCAGGCCGCCGTGCGCGGCCTCGACCGGTCGTTCGCGCTCGCATCGGCCGCACGCTCGCGCGGCGACGCCGCGGCGGCGGCGCGCTACGCAACCGTCAACGCCGGTTTCAGCGCCCTGCTCGAAAGCATCGAGGCGGCCGACGCGCGGCCGACCGCGACGCAGTCCGCGGCGATCGCCGAGCTCGTCGCCTCATTCGGACGGAGCGGATACGCCTCGCTCGACCCGAGCGGCGGTGAGGACGAACCGTAGCGCGATCGGCCGCGCGATATCTTTGGGAGCGACGAGGCCGTCGTGATCGGTATCGAGATGCGCGAACGCATCCCGGCGCGCGATCCCTTCGTCGGCCGCACGCTCGAGCTCCCAGCGCTCGATCGCCCCGTCGCCGTCGCGATCGACGCGGCGGAACCAGTGCAGCGTCCCGCCCGAAAGCCAGCGCCGTTCGTCGCGTAAGATCTCCGCCCGGCGCGAGGAAGCCCGCAGCAGATCGAGCGGTAACGCGAGCAGCGTTCCCCGCCCGGCGCCGACGACGAGCGTACGGCCCACCACGATCGGCGAACCGACGTTGAAGGTGACGCCGAAGGGCGAGCGTCCGACGACGGCGCCGCCTCGTTCGTCGAGGTGCCGTAGGAGCCGCCTGCCGTGCCGGTGGTGTCGCCGGCCGGACGCGGGATCGTCTCGGCGCCGCGGTAGTCGCTCGTCCCCGGCGTGCCCTTGAGGGTCGTGCTGTTGGGCGTCGCCCCCTCGGTGCAGAGCGTGTTGAGGTTCGCCGGGCCGCCGAAGCCCGGCTTCGGTGCCTGGCTGCCGTCGCTGTTCGGGTTCTCCGAGCGGACCGTCGTGCTCTGGTAGCCACCGGTGGTGGACTGGCCGGCGCCGGCTCCGGCCGGGAGGCTGCAGGAGGGCGCGCTGCTGGTCGTCGTCGCGACGAACTGCGCCGTCGCGAGCCCCGACCCGTCGGTGGCGTCGAGCGCGGTCGGGGTGTCGGCGGCCATGAGCGGGTAGAGCACGAGGATCGACTGCAGGCCGCTCAGGCGCACCTGCTGCAGCTGGCCGAGGGTCACGAGGTTGCCGAAGAACGTGGGCAGCGTCTTCTCGTTCGCCAGCAGCAGGCTGTTGAGGGTCTGGGCGCTCGCGACGCCGTTGTCGAGCAGCGCACGGATCGACGGGTCGCTCGTCACGAGCTGCTGCGAGAGCAGGTTCAGGCTGCGGGAGAACGAGAGCAGGTCGCCCGACACCGCGGCCTGCGTGTTCAGCGCGGTCTTGCCGTCGTCGATGAGCTTAAGCGTCTGCGGGAGAGCGGCCTGCGCGCTGGTCA
>CAZZZK010000049.1:0-3129 GCA_964658555.1 Vulcanimicrobiota bacterium
GACGGTCGGCCCGCCGCCGCCGACGCCGTTCGGATGCGGTGCGAGAAACGCGAGCGCCCATGCGAGAAGTCGAAGCACGTTCGGAGCCTCCGGATCGCGCGAGGCAAGGCGCCTCGATGCGCGCAGAGGCTAGCGCGCGCTCGGTGACGGAGCTCTGTCCGTTAGCCGGAAGCGGCGGACCCCGAATCCGCGCGATAGCGCCGCTCGAGGTCGCCCACGATCGCGCGGGCGCACGCGACCGCTTCGGGCGGCGCGAGCACCTCGGCCTCGGCGCCGAAGCCGAGCGCCCACCGTACCGCCTCGCCGACGTCGAACACGGTGAACGTGATCGTTCGCCTGCCCGACGGATCTCGCGCCAGACGCTGATCGCGCTGCCACGACCGAGCGGCGACCGCGCCTTCGACGGCCGCCGAAACGGCGACGGTCACGTCGTACGAGCGGCCGGTTTTGAAGAGCCCGACCGCATCGTCCCCGCGATACTCGTCCGGGACGCGCCGGGGGGAGAACGTTCCGGCGCGAACGATCGGCCCGGCGATCCGGTCGAGGGCGTACTGCCGCCAGCCGCCCGATCGCGGACGCACGTCGAACCCGACGAGGTAGTAACGGCCCGCGTTGTACGTCGTGAGGTACGGCTCGACGATCCGCTCGCTCTGCGTCCGGCCGTCTCGCGTCGGATAGCGAAATCGCACGCGCGCGTGCATGCGCCACGCGTCCCGGACGGCGTCGTAGCGCACGGCCGCATCGCTTCCGGCCCGTAATCGCGGAGCGCCGATGCGCAGGAAACGATCGCCGGAGAGCCCGGCGACGTCCACACAGCCGTCGAGGCTCCGGGCGACGATATCGCCGAGCGCATCGACGACGGCGAGGACGACGTCCGCGACGTCCTCGGAGCGCGCGCGCTTGCGGCGCTCGAGCGGGTCGTCGTCGAAATGCGCGAGCCGAACCTCGCCGCGGCGGCGAGGCGTGAGCCCGAACCCGAAACGTTTCCCGAGCTCGCGCAGCTTCTCGACATCCCGTCTGAACGTCAGATCGGTTCGGCTGAAGAGCGCCGCGTAGCGCGCGTACGAGACCGCGTGCTCCCGCACGAGGACGACGAACATCCAGAAGAGCCGAGCGGTGTCTTCCGGCGGATCTTCGGCGCGCCGTACGGCGTCGGGGTCGAAGAGGAAGGCAGCCGTCTCGCTCATCGGGCCAACGATACCCCGCATGACAAAGATTTGTCATCACTCGTGTCGATAGAGTGAAGGCTCATGGATTCCGAGCGACGCCGACTCTACCTCGACGGGTGGCCGCCGCAGTCCGGTTCGCTCTACCGGTTCGAGCCGCGTGCCGAGGAGACGGTCGAGGCGACGCTGATCGAAGACGCGCGGCTCGCCTTCCATGCAGCGGCAGAGCCGCGGCCGATCCGGCTCGCCTTCGTGCGCGGGATCGCCCGGATCGAAGCGTCGCTCTACGAGTTCGCGGCCGGACGGTACGTCCGCGGGATCGCGGGCGCGATCGCGTGCGGTGCGCTCGCGGTCGACGACTCGAGCTTGAGCGCGCGCTTCGAGGACGATATCCGCGTCGCACGCGTCGTCGCGTGGGCCGCGGGCGGCAGCGCGACGATCCCGCGGGCGCACGACGGCCGGACGTGGGAGACCGTCTGCGCCGGAGACGATCGCCCAAAAGCGCCGCTCGAGCTGCTGCTCGCGCGGCTACGCTCGGAGGAGGAGCGGCTCGCGATCCGGCTCGCCGCCGACGGAACGTACGCGCTCGCGTACGGTCCCCTCCGCGCGGATCTCGACGCGCACGGGCGCGTCGTCGGATACGTCGAAACGCATCGCGACCCGCTCTCGGGGCCCGAGGATCATCGGACGATCCCGCGCCTCGCCGCCGGGCAGCGGACCTCGCTCTTCCGTCTGCGCGACGGCCGCTACTCGACGTACGTTCGCATACGCGGCGGCCCCGGAAAAACGTCGTGGGCCGGCATCGTCCGCTTGGAACTCGGTGCGGCGCTCGAAACCGGCGCGGCGGCCGCGGCGGCCGACTCGATCGCCGCGTGCGTCTCGCGGGCGGAGGGCGCCCTACGCCGCGACTGCGGGAAGCGGCGTCGCGCGGCGCTCGGACGGCTCGACGTCCGCCTGCTGCAGCGGCTCGGGCCCGAGACGATGGCGGAGCAGGCGATTCGCGAATCGATCCGCGAGGTGCCCGTCACGAACTAGAGGCTAGGCCGCGACCCGGATCCCCGCGGCCTCGAAGCGCGCTTCGAAGAACGCCTTGACCGTCGCGATCATCGTCGCCGGCTCGAGACCCATCGAGCCGAGCACGTCCGGAATCTCGCCGAGCGCGAGTTCGACGTACGAGAACATCTCGCCATAGAAATCGTTCACGTCGCGCTCGCGAACGAGTCCGCGTTCGTTCCAAAATTTGAGCCGCTTCTCGCCGAACCGCACGTGATGGCGCTCGTCCTCGAGGACGAAATCGAGGAACTTCGAGATCTCGTCGGAGTTCTCGCGCAGATCCTTACAGCCCATCTCGAGCAGACAGATCGCGATCCCCTCGACCACGATGTTGTTGCCGGCCATCGCGTTGACGTAGTCGCCCGCCGCGAGCCGCTTTTGAATCGCATCGCCGAACATCTTGAAGTGCGGCGCGACGAACTTCGAGAGCCGCGCTTCGCCGAGCCCGAACTGCTCGAGCTTCCCGCGGAAATGATCGAGGTGGGTCTGTTCCTCGCCCGCCTGGATGAGCAGATAGCGTTTCGAGACGGGATCGGGCGCGAGCGTCGCGAGCTCGGTCGCGCACGCGAGCGAGATCTCTTCTCCGGAGACGAAATGCGCGAAGGAGCGCTGGAAGAGCTCGGCGGACGCCGGCATCAGCTTGAACGGCGCGAGCGTCTTCACGAGATCGATCCCCGTCGCATCGTCGATCGCGAAGATGACCTTCATCAGGTTCGGATTGCGGAACGCCGGATCGACGATGAGTTTAGCCAGCCGGTTCTTGAGCGCCACGAACGTGTCTCCCTCGGATCGAACGGTAGTGCGTTCGACGACGCGGCGAGGTGACCCAGGCTACCAAGTCCGGGCGATTCCCAAAAGAAAATCCGGCAGACTGTCCTTCATGAAGAACCCGGTGGCGCTGAGATGGTGC
>CAZZZK010000049.1:3139-11796 GCA_964658555.1 Vulcanimicrobiota bacterium
CGAGCGCGCGCCGGGCGAGCGGATCGATCACGAAGCCGAATCCCAGGCGCAGACGGGTCGCCTCGCGCGCGTTACGGTCGAACCGCCGCAGCGCCCGCCGAAACGACGCCTCGGCCCGCGCGCCGGGTCCGTTCGCGAGCAGGGCCCGCGCGGCGTCGCGGCCCGACGCCATCGCCTGATAGATGCCTTCGGCGGAGAACGGATCGGCGACGCCCGCGGCATCGCCGACGAGGAAGACGCCGTGGCGCGTGCGCCGGGGACGGCCCGTCGGGATCACGCCGCCCGCGAGCTTCTCGAGCGGCGTGTCGGGCGCGAACATCTCCCGCGCGACCGGGTTCGTCGCGAGCCACGCGCGCAGCAAACCGCGGAGGTCGCCGCCGCGCCGCCGGACGGCGCGTTCGCTCGCGAGCACGCCGACGTTCGCGCGCCGCTCGTCGAGCGGGAACGACCAGCCGTAGCCGGGCGTGACGATCCGGTCGAAATGCAAACCGAAGACGGCGTCGAGCGGCCGCACCGCGGTCGCGTACGCGCGCAGCGCGACGAGCCGCGACCCGTGCCGGCCGAAACCGAGTGTCGCCGCGAGGCCGCCCGTCGCGCCCTCGGCGAGGATCGCCGCATCGAAGCGTTCCGAGCGTGCGGCGCCGTTCGCGCCGAACGTCGCGCGCGGCGCTTCGCCGTCGCGCGCGTCGAGCGCCGCGACGGCGGTTCCGTCGTCGAAACGCGCGCCGAGCGCGATCGCGCGCGCGCCGAGCCGCACGTCGAACTCGATGCGCGGAACGATCGTGCCCCACGGCGTCTCGGGCCGCCAGCCGCTGCGAAAGACGATCCCCGCCGGCGACGAGAGCTCGCCCTCCGGGAGCGGCCGACGGTCGTCGAGGGCGATCCCGAGCGCGGCCGCCTCCGAGACGCCGGGCGGCGAGATGCCGTCGCCGCAGGTCTTCTCGCGCGGCCACCGCTTCTTCTCGACGATCGTCACGTCCGCGCCGCCGCGCGCGAGTTCGATCGCGGCCGCCGCGCCGCCGGGTCCGGCGCCGATCACGAGCACGCGCATGCGTCGCTCTTCGGCGCGCGGCGTAGCCGAAACCCGTCTGACGGGGTAGAGGCACGACGTCGGATGCGAACGGACGCGTCCCCACCCGTTTCCGAAAGGACGCCTGCGTTGCGCCGTCTCGTCTCCGCCCTCGCTCTCGCCGCCGCCGCTCTCGGCGGCACGGCCGCCGTCGCTCGAGCGCAGGCGACCGATCTGCCGATGAACGCGACCCCCGCGCCCGCGCCGACGCCCCGCGGCCAGCGTCCGATGCCGATGGGTGCGAGCCGCGCGGACGACCGGACGACCTCGAGCCTGCCCACGTGCACGGCGGGCGATCCGATGGTGTGGCTCGACACGGCGAAGCGCGTCTACTACGTCTCGCATGGTGCGAATCCCAAACGCACGCGCCACGGGCATTTCGCTTGCACGAGCGGCGCGGTCGCGACGGGCGCCGCGCCCGCGGATCGCGCATCGTGACGAGCTGCGGCGCGGGCGAGTCTATCGCGGCATGAAGGTTCTCGTCATCGGTGCGTCCGGCTTCATCGGCGGCCACCTCACCGCGGCGCTCCGCGCGCGCGGCGACCTCGTCACGACCGCATCGCTGCGCGCTCCGGCGGCGGCCGCCCGCGCGTCGGACGGCGTCGATGCCGTCGTCAATCTCGCGGGCGAATCCGTCTCGCAGCGTTGGAACGCGGACGTGAAAGCGAAGATCCGCTCGAGCCGGACGGACGCGCCGCTCGCGTACCTCGCGGCGCTCGAGAGCGTCGCCGCGAAGCCGCGCACGTACGTCTCGGCCTCGGCCGTCGGGTACTACGGCACGAGCGAGAGCGCGACGTTCGCGGAGAGCAGCCCGCCCGGCGGCGATTTCCTCGCGAACGTTTGTACGGCGTGGGAGGCGACGGCGGATCGCGCGGCCTCGCTCGGCATGCGCGTGGCGAAGGTGCGTACCGGCCTCGTGCTCGGGACCGACGGCGGCGCCCTCGCGAAGCTGCTGCCGATCTTCAAGGCGGGCGGCGGCGGCGTGGTCGCGAGCGGGAAGCAGTGGTATTCGTGGATCCACATCGACGATCAGGTCGGGATCTATCTGCACGCGCTCGACGGAACGGACGGCGTGCTCAACGCGACCGCGCCCGAACCCGTCACGAACGCCGATTTCACGAAGGCGCTCGGCGAGGCGCTCCACCGCCCGACGATGCTGCCCGTCCCGGAGTTCGCGATCAAACTGCTGCTCGGCGAGGCGGCATCGATCGCGACGCAGGGGCAACGCGTGGTTCCCGAACGCACGCTCGCGACCGGCTACCGCTTCGCGTATCCGACGATCGCGACGGCCGCGGCGGCTATCGCCGCGGCCTGACGGCTAGCGCGCGCTCAGCGCGGGCTCGGCCGTGCGGCGTTCCGCCTCGAGTTCGTCGAGGTGTCTCTCAGCCTCGAGCGCCGCGCGGCAGCCCATCCCGGCGGCCGTGATCGCCTGCTTGTAGCGGATGTCGTAGACGTCGCCCGCGACGAACGCGCCCTCGACGTTCGTCCGGACGCCGTCGGGCGAGACGATGTAGCCCTGCGCGTCGAGCTCGAGCTGGTCCTTGAAGATCGCCGTGTTCGGATCGTGACCGATCGCGACGAACAGCGCGTCGGCCGCGATCTCGCGCTCCGCACCGGTCACGGTGTCGCGCACGAGGAGGCGCTCGACGTGCTCGCCGCCGCGCACCTCGGCGACCGCGGAGTTGTACGCGACCTCGATCTTCGGATGCGCGATCGCGCGCTCGGCCATGATCTTGCTCGCGCGGAACGATTCGCGGCGATGCATCAGCGTGACGCGCGACGCGAAGCGCGTGAGGAAGAGCGCCTCTTCCATCGCCGAATCCCCGCCGCCGACGACGACGATGTGCTTCTCGCGGAAGAACGCGCCGTCGCACGTCGCGCACGTCGAGACGCCGCGGCCGCGCAGCTCCGCCTCCCCGGGGACGCCGAGCCAGCGCGCGCTCGCACCGGTCGCGACGATCACGGTATCGGCCCGGTACGCGTCGTTGCCGGCCCAGACGGTGAACGGCCGCGAGGAGAGGTCGACGCGCGTGACGTCGACGTTCTCGATCCGGGCGCCGAAGCGTTCGGCCTGCGCGCGGAAATGCTCCATCAGCTCGGGCCCGAGGATGCCGTCCGGAAAGCCCGGGAAATTCTCGACCTCGGTCGTGTACATGAGCTGGCCGCCGTATTGATATCCGGCGAAGACGAGCGGTGCGAGATTCGCGCGCGCCGCGTAGATCGCGGCCGTGAGCCCGGCCGGCCCCGAACCGATGATGATGACCCGTTCCATTACCGCCCGTTCGACCGGTCGTGTCGGCTCCCCGGTTGCGGCGCGTACGGTCACACGCGTCGAGAACGAGACCGGCGGTACGCCGGCCCGGGGGACCGCACCCGAGCGATCCGTAAGGCCCGCTCACGATGCTCGAAGACGATTTTTGCGACATCTTCAAAAAGGCGAAGCGCGGCACGAAGACGACCGACGCGACCCTCGCGGAGCGCACGGGCCTCTCGCAGGCCGATCTCGCCGCCTGGACCGCGGGCGACGCGACGCCGACGGACGATCAGGCACGCGCGCTCGCGGTGCCGCTCGGTCTCGATCCCGGGAAACTCGCCGATAGCGCCGCGCGACGGTTCGAACCGCACGTCGCGCTGCCGTCGCACGTCCGCCACCATCCCCACGACCCGCATCCGAGCAACGGCTACATCTTCTTCCTCGACGACGACCGCACCGCGGCGCTCGTCGATCCCGCGGGGCTTCCCGAGACGATCCTCGGCGCGATCGCTCAAGGACCGTACGATCTGCGCTACATCCTCATCACGCACGAGCACGCCGACCATTGCGACGCGACCGCCGACGTCGCGCGCGCCTTCCCGAAAGCGCGGATCGTGATGCATCGCGCCGACGTCGCGGCGATCGGCCCGTACGCGGCGAAGGCGCTGCCCGTCGTCGACGGCGACGAACTGCCGTTCGGCGAGCGCGCCGCGATCCGCATGCTGCATACGCCGGGACACACCGACGGCTCGTCGTGCTTTCTGTTCAAATCGACGCTCTTCTCGGGCGATACGCTCTTCGCGGGAAGCGTCGGCGGCGCGTACGCGGAGCGGACGACCTACCGCGACATCCTCGAGAGCATCCGCACGAAGATCTTCACGCTCGACGACGAGACCGTCGTCATGCCCGGCCACGGACCGCCGACGACGGTCGCCCTCGAACGCGAACACAACCCGTTCTTCACGGCGTAACCGCGACCGCACGCTTCATCGCGGTCGGCGATATTTTTCCCGCGAACGCGTCTCGCGATCGGGACCTTCTGCCCGATCGTTCACACGGCCGCGGCCGCGCGGTACGATAGCGACGATGATTCCGCGCCCGCTCCTCGCGCTCGCCGTCGCCGCATTCGCGATCGGAACGACCGAATTCGTGATCGTCGGCCTGCTGCCCGAGGTCGCCGCGAATCTCGGCGTCGGCATCCCCCAGGCGGGACTTCTCGTCTCGGCCTACGCGATCAGCGTCGCGCTCGGCGCGCCGTTCGTCGCCGTCGCGACCGGGCGCCTGCCCCGGCGCACGGCGCTCGTCGCGCTCATGGGCGTCTTCATCGCGGGCAACGTCTGCTGCGCCCTCGCGACGAATTACGCGCTGCTCATGTGCGCGCGCGTGCTGACCGCGCTCGCGCACGGCGCGTTCTTCGGCATCGCGTCGGTCGTCGCCGCGAGCCTCGTGCCGCGAGAGAAACGCTCGCAGGCCGTCGCGCTGATCTTCTCCGGCCTCACGCTCGCGAACGTCCTCGGCGTTCCGTTCGGAACGGCGCTCGGCCAAGCCGTCGGCTGGCGCGCGACGTTCTGGACGGTCGCGATCCTCGGCGTGCTCGCGGCGGTCGCGATCCGATTCGCCGTGCCGCAGATCGCGGCGACCCCGCTCGCGAACCCGTTCGTCGAACTCGGCGTGCTGCGCGAACGGCGCGTGCTGCTGCCGATGGCGCTCAGCACGCTCGCGTCGATGAGCCTCTTCAGCGTCTTCTCGTACATCGCACCGATCCTCGAGCGCGTGAGCGGCCTCGCACCGCATCGGGTCACCTGGGCGCTCGTGCTCTTCGGCATCGGGATCACGGCGGGGAATCTCGTCGGCGGCAAGCTCGCCGACTGGCGGCTGCGGCCGGCCGTCGCCGGCACGTTCGTCGCGCTCGTCGCCGTCCTCGTCCTCTTCGCATTCACGAGTCACGCCGCGGTCCCGGCGGTCGCGACGCTCGTCGTCTGGGGCGCGATCGCGTTCGCGATCGCCTCACCGCTGCAGATCTGGGTCATCGACGCCGCGACCGACGCGCCGAACATGGCGTCGACCCTCAATCAGGGCGCGTTCAATCTCGGCAACGCGACGGGCGCCGCGCTCGGCGGCCTCGCGATCGGCACCGGCCTCGGATACGACGAGCTGCCGTGGCTCGGAGCGGGGCTCGCGCTCGTCGCGCTCGTCGCGACGCTCGCGACCGATCCGCAGGCGCGCCGCCGCTTCTCGCGACAAGCCGCGCACTGATTCGTTCGCGCGAGTTCAGACGCGCAGCTTGTAGCCCGTCGCCATCATCCGCAGCGCGACCGCGAACGACGCGATCGCGAGTACGGCGACGATCCCGATCGAGACGCCGAGTCCGACGTCGCTGCGGCTCGTGAACGCGTAGCGGAAGGCGTCGATCATGTAGAACATCGGATTGACGAGCGAGATCTTGCGCACGATCGGCGGCAAGAATTGCGCCGACGTGAAGACGCCCCCGACGAAGACGAGCGGCGTGATCACGAACGTCGTGAAGACCGCGACGTGATCGAATTTCTCGGCGAGCAATCCGAAGATGAGCCCGAGCGATCCGAACAGCGTCGCGACGAGGACGATCATGCCGAAGAACAGATCCCAGTGCTGCGGCACCGTACGCACCATCACGAAGCCGACCGCCGTGATGAGACCCGCGATCACGACCGCGCGCAGGATCGCCGAGAGCACGTAGCCCGCGACCATCTCCGCCGCCGACATCGGCGCGACGAGGAGCTCCTGAATCGAATACATGAACCGGCCCTGGAAGATCGAGCTCGACGACTCGCCGTAGGTCTGATCGATGACCTGCAGCATGATGAGCCCCGGGATCAGGAACGCGGCGTAGGGGACGCCCTGCACGTTCTGCACGCGGCTTCCGAGCCCGAGCCCGAAGACGAGCACGTAGAGCACCGTCGTGATGATCGGCGGCCACACGACCTGGTTGATGACCTTGTACGTGCGGACCATCTCGCGCTTGACGAGCGTGAGCAATCCGACGGGATTGCGGAAACCGAACGCGCCGTCCGTCATCGCCGCACGAGTTCCAGAAACACGTCCTGCAGCGACGAGTGCGCGAAATCGACGTTCTCGACCGTATAGCCCGACGCTTCGAGCTCGCCGAGCATCGTGCCGATCGCCGACGGCTCGATGCCCTCGAACGCGAACGTCTTCGCGGCCGCGTCGAACCGCGCGCCGCGCGCGAGCAGCGGCGCCGGGACCGCGCGCGGCCCGTCGCCGACCGTGACGGTGAGCGTCGCGACGCCCTTGCGCGCGAGCAGCTTCGCGGTCGACTCCTCGGCGACGATCTTCCCGCTCTCGATAATCGCGAGATTCTTGCAGAGCGCCTCGGCCTCTTCGAGGTAGTGCGTCGTCAGGATGATCGTCGTCCCGGCGGCGTTGAGTTCGCGCAGCAGCGCCCAGAGTTCGATCCGCAGCTCCACGTCGACGCCCGCCGTCGGCTCGTCGAGGATGAGCAGCTGCGGCTCGTGGATCATCGCGCGCGCGAGGGTGAGCCGCCGCTTCATCCCGCCGGAGAGCTTCACGAACGTCTCGTTCGCCTTGGACGTGAGCTCGAAGCGCGCGAGGAGCGCGTCCGCGCGCTCGCGCACGGCGCGGCCCCGCAGCCCGAAGTAGCCGGCCTGATAGATCAGTACGTCGCGGATCGAGAGATAGCGATCGAAGTTGTATTCCTGCGGCGCGAGGCCGACGTGGCCGCGCGCGTCGCGCCACTGCGTCACGGTATCGTGACCGAAGATCTCGATCGATCCCGAGGTCGGCGACGCGAGCCCGACGATCGCGTTGATCGTCGTCGTCTTTCCGGCACCGTTGGGCCCGAGAAACCCGAAAAAATCGCCGCGCCGCACGGTGAGCGAGACGTCGTCGACCGCGAGGAAATCGCCGTAGCGTTTGACCAGTCGAGAGATCTTGAGCGCGGGCGGCGATGGGGTCACGAGCCTATGACGATGCGCGGGCTCGACTTGTTTGCGCTTCGAGGAGGCGCCAGGAGCCCTCGCCGCCGCACGGCCTCGCCGCGCAGCCCGGCGCTCCGCCTCCGTAGGCGAAACGTTCGCCGCTGCGAACCGCGGCTCAGATCAGTCCGCTCAGATCCTTGTACGCGTGGCGGCGCAGCACGGCGAGCCGCTTCTCGAGCCGCGGCACGCGCCGCTCCGCGAGCTCGCGCGCCGTCGCCTCGACGTCGAACGCGACGCGACGCTGACGTACGCTCCAGCCGCCCTCCCGCCGTTCCAGGAGCGTGTAGCCGACGCGCGGATCGCCGTCCTTGGGAAGCCCGGCCGACGCGACGTCGACGAACGTGAAGTCGCGCCACACGCGTACGTACGGCACGTGCAGGTGGCCGAACGCGATCGTGCGCTGCGCGACGCCCGCCGTGAAGCGCTCGAGGACCGCGTCGCCCGCGTCGGGCCGCAGGTGCTCGTCGTCGTTCTGCGGGTTCGCGTGGACGACGAGCAAGCCGTCCGGGCCGTCGCCGAAGCTTCGCGAAAACGGCAGCTCGCGCAGCCGGCGCAGCCATGCCGCGCCGAGCCGTTCGCGGTACCAGTCGAGTTCGGCGCGATCGCCCGGATCGTCCCACGCGACGTCGAGATCGGCGAGCTCGCGATCGGTGTTTCCCCGCACGCAGAGCGCGCCGATCTCGGCGAGCCGTTCGAGCACCTCGCGCGGCCGCGCGCCGTCCATGCAGAGATCGCCCGCCGCGACGATCGTATCGGCCCCGCCGCGCGCGCGGAGATCCGCGAGGCAGGCGTCGAGGCCGCGCAGGTTGCCGTGGATATCCGAGAGGAGCGCGAGGCGCATCGCCGTCAGTCGCGCGAGACCGCGAGCGCCAGCAGCGACGGCGTGATCCCGGCCTTGCCGAACTCCCAGAGGTCGATCGCATCGACCGCGATCTTCGCCTTGCGCAGCCGCGGCAGCGTCCGGCGGAAGCGGACGTTCGCGAGCACGCGGCGCGGCCCGAGCGTCAACACGCCCGCCGCGTAATCTTCCCCGCGCGGGACCTCGATCGTCTCGAAGCCCGCGAACGCGGCCGCGTCGAGCACGCCCGGAGCGCAGAGGACCGTGCGATCGTCGAGCGCCGCGGCGACCGAACGCAGCCGCAGGACGTCCTCGTTGAGCGCAACCTCCGCGACCGCGAAGCCCGCGCCGCGCGCGTAGGCCGCCAGCTGCTCGCGCCCGAGGCGATTTCCGTGGCGCATCGGGGGGATGCCGAGCTCCGAACGCCGAGCGCGCGGGACGGCGATGAAGAGCGTTCCGCCCGCGACGAGGACGTCGCCGCCGTCGAGCAGGCCCGGC
>CAZZZK010000050.1:0-11712 GCA_964658555.1 Vulcanimicrobiota bacterium
CGTATCGGTCGCGGGAAGCACGAGCACGAATTCTTCGCCGCCGAGGCGCGCGACGAAATCGCCCGGGCGCCACAGACACTCCGAGATCACCGTCGCGACGCTGCGCAGACACGAATCGCCCGCCGCGTGCCCGTACGTATCGTTGTACGACTTGAAGCGATCGATATCGACGAGGCCGACGGCGGTCGGCAGCTGATGGTGGCGCGCCGCCTCGATCGCGCGTTCGCCCTCGCTCTCGAAGAAGCGGCGGTTGGGCAGGCCGGTCAGCGCGTCGTGATTGGCTTCCTTGGCGAGGCGGCGCATCGCGCGCTTGAGCCGGGCGCCCGTGACGAGCGACTCGACGATCAGCACGACGAGCGTCGCCGCGGCGGGCGTTATGGCCAGACGATTAAGCTTGTACTGGAGCAGCAGCGTCGCCGCGGCGACGAGCGTGACGTCGAGGCGCGCGACGTACCAGCCGACCGTGTAGACGCGGCCGGCCGCGTAACTCGCGTAGATTTCGAGGAGCGTCGCCGCGCACGCGATGCCGAGAAAGCGATCGAGCATGCACGGCCGGCGGCGCAGCGAGCCGTGCGCGAGCAGCGTCAGTAGCGCCACGCCGCAAACGAGCGGAAAGACGAGGCTGCGATTCGCGCCGAGCGCGAGCGTCCCGTCGACGAGGCGCGGCGTGCCGCGCCACCACAGCGCCGCCGGAACGGCGGCGAGCCAGAGGGCGAGGCCGCCGTAGCCGAACGTGCGGATCCACGCGCGCCCCGTCTCGACGCTCGTGCCGTCGGGATAGCGGACGTTGAAGGCGAGGAAGCCCGCGACGCCGCTCAAGAACGAGACGTGCCAGACGATCTCGAGCCAGGCCGAGGCTTGTTCGGTCGCTCGGGCGAGCGGCGCGATGTGCGGGAAGAGGTTCGGAACGAGGAGCCCGTACGGCACGAGGCTCGCGGCCGTAAACGCGAACCCGAATGCGAGCAGCATGCGGGCGGGCTTCGCGTCGAGCTGCGCTTGCGCGGCGAGCCAGACGCTCGCGAGCACCATCGCGAGCACGGCCGCGGTCATGAGCGCCGACATCGCCGTATGGTAGATCGGAAGCGGCACGGCGGCATACGGCACGAGGCACGCCGCGCATACGGCGAGGACGACGATCGTTACGACCGTCGGCTGCCAGACCCGGGAGTGCACCATAGGCGTATTATGCATCGATATATCCAGAGTATCGGTCATGGTATAGACGAACGTGACCCGCCGTACATCGCGCCATCTACGCCCGGGCGCCGATCGTGCTATTCGTCACAGGAGAACGCCCGCGATCGCGAGCCGCCCGTTTGATCGCCGCGATCGATTCAGGCGTCACCGCCGCGTCGAACGCGCGCATCCCCGCGACCGCGAAACCGGAGTCGGCGGCGAGGCGATCGATCTCGCGAACCTTGGCGAGCTCGATCCCGCGGCCGAGCGTGTAGTTCTCGCGCCGGTCGTGCAGCGCGAGGATCATCGTCTCGGACATGCACGCGAGCGCTTCGCCCGGCGGTAGGCCGAGATCGAACGGGCCGAACGGCGCGCGCATCCGTTCGAAGTGCGGCCGGCCGGGGACGCGCATGTTCCCGCCCTCGGTGATCAGCACGTCGGGACGGACGGTCGCCACGCGGCGGCCGACGTCGTGCGGCAGCGAGAGTTCGCAGACGACGGCTCCGGCGCGCAGGTCCTCGGGTTCGATGAGCTCCTGCGTCGAGGTCGTAGCCGTCAGCACGAGATCTCCGAGCGGCACCGATTCGCGCACGTCGGTCGAAACGGAGAGCCCGCACGTCACGCGCTCGCGGAGCGTTTCGGCGAGGGCGTTCAGGCGCGTCCGGTTCCGCGCGACGAGGACGACGTGCGCGACATGCGGCGCGATCAGCTCGACGCAGGCCGAGCCGATCGCACCCGTCGCACCGATGACGACGGCGGTCGCCGCGGGCAGGTCGATCTCCATCTCGCGCGCGCCGTGGAAGAGGCTGCGGACGCCCGCGGCGATCGTCAGCGAATTCCCCGTGGTCACGGGGATCGGCGACCGCGCGGCGAGCGTCACGCCGCCGTCGCCGACGACGCCCGTGAACGCTCCGAGCCCCACGATCTCCGCGCCGAGCTCGGCACCGATCGCGATCGCGGCCTCGATCTTCGCGTAGACCGTCTCTTTGGGCAGGCCGAGCATCTGCTCCGGCATGTAGGGCGCGTGAATGAACCAGCCTTCGGTCTCGAGGCCGCTCGGCGTCCGGACGCCGGTCACGTGGACGACGGCGTGCGAGGGGGTCCACTCGATGATCTTCGAGACGATCGCGCGGCCCTTGCCGGCCGCGGCCGGTTCGTACCGTTCGATGTCGGCGATCGACGTCGGATGGATGACGAAGGCGAATTTCACTCGGGCATCCTTCGCCAGGTGCGCGCGTTACCCGCGCGAAGGCCGACGGGTGCCCGAAACCCTCGCCCGGTGATCCGCTCACTCGCCCTGCGCAATGGCCTCAGCGCGTTGCTGTTGCTCGTCGCGGTGATCGGGATCGTCGTGCAGATCCGCGAGGTTCGCGCGGGCATCGTGCTCCCGCAGACGCGGCTCGTCCTCGTGGCCTACATCGTGATCGCGCTCTACGCGCTCGCCTCCATCGCCGTTCGCCTCCGCGCGGCGCGGAAGCGGTGAGCGCGTGCGCGTGACGCCCGGCGAGACGCCGCTCGAACGCGAGATCCCGAGCGAGCGCGAAGCGGAGCGGATCACGCTCGGCCGGCGCGTGATCCGCGTCGAGCTCGTCATCGCGACGTTCGCGTTGCTCACGAGCGCCTGCGCGAGCATCGCGGCGATCATGCAAGCACGCGAGGGACTGGCGCAGACGCAAGCCTCGATCGACGAAGCGCACACCGTCGCGACGCAACTCGGAGCGTCGGTGTGGCCATACCTAACGATCGACGACGAGTTTTCGTCGAAAACGATTCGCGTGACGATCGCGAATCAGGGGCTCGGGCCCGCTTTGATACGAAGCTTAACGATCTCCGGACCGAAGGGCCCGATTGCGAGCATACGAGAGATGGTAAATCTCATCGACTCGAATTCGCACCGGCGATCGACCGAAGAGAACAGCATCGGCGGCGGAACGGTCATTCGCCCGTCGGAGACGACCGCGTTGATCGGCATTACCGATAAGGCCCTCGACGAGGTTCGTGCGCGGACCGCGACTCGATCGCTACGGATAAGCGTGTGTTATTGTTCGCTGCTGAGCAATTGCTGGTCGGCCGTTTCGAACGCGATCGAACCGAAGGCCGTCGCCGGTTGCGGATCACCGAAAGCCGCGCTCGCGCTCTAGCGCTTCGGCCCGCCGCCCTCGATCGTTTTCGAGCTACGACGTCTTGTGAAAAGAGTCGCTGCGGAGCGTCGAGGTGAGGTACGTCTCGATCGTCGTGTGACTGCCGCTGCCGTCCATCGTCGCGTGCGTGCTGAGCGAGATCCGGAGCGGCACGGCCGTGCCGACGTCGTACGTCATCGAGCCCGTAGTTAGCCCGACGTACGAGTGGAGGCCCGAACCCGTGTTCGTGCCGGAGATGTCGACGGACATCGTCTTCGCATCGGAATCGACGGACGTGACGCGGTAGTGCACGCGATCGGCGATCCCGGCGCCCTCCGTCTGATCGTCGACCCAGCTCGTTCCGACTGCGAGATCATCCGCCTTCACCAGATCTCGCGCGAGATAGTGGAGCACAATGCGTTCCTCATCGGTGATCACCGCGTCACTCTTAAAGAACAGCGATTTATCGGTAATACCGACGCGAACGACGGGGGTCCGTTTCATTTCGTTCTCGGAGACGTCGACGACGAGCCCGCCGTCTCCGGTGGCCGCCATGACATCGACGTCGATCGTACCGTTCTTCACCGTCGTCGGGCCGGACGACGTCGCCGAGCCGGAGATCTCGGTGCCCATCCCGCCCGAACCGAATGCGCCGCCCTGCGTACCGCCGCCCATCATCGGACCGGAGACGCCTCCCTGCGACATATCGCCGCGATCGAAGCCCGACGTCTTCGTCTCGACCCTGCTGTGAGAATCGTACGTAAACGCGAACGAGAGATGGCGCAACACTTTGAGCGGCGCCGGAGGGTTCTCGGTAATCGCCGAGGCCGCTCCCGTAACGGCGAGACCGAGCGTGAAGGCGAGAGCGAGCGAGACGCGTTTGGCCACGGCGATCACCTATGCGGAATTCGACGCCTCGATCGGGCGTGTGCGCGATGCTTCTTCACGCGTTCGGATTTTCCGGCCGTGCGCGCAGGTTAGTGAGCTACCGCCGCTTCGGCTTCGCGCTTTAGCGCTGCGAGCATCATCTCGCTATTCTCGCGGACCTTGCGATCGAGCGTCGGACCGATGAGTTCGGCGAGCGTCGGCACGCCGAAATCGTAGGTGACCTCGAGCCGGACGTACGTCGCGCCGTCGCGCTCGTCGAACGTCCACGCGCCCTCGAACGTCTCGAGATCGCCTTCGAGTAACCGGTAATCGACGCGGCGCCGTTCGTCGTCGAAGAGATCCTCTTCGACCCATTCGATCGGCGCGTCTTCGACGAGCGTCTTCCAACGCGAGATCGCGCGATCGCCGTCGCGTTCGATGACCGTCACGAGCTCGACGTCGGGCATGAACTCCGGGAAGCGTTCCTGATCTTTCGCGAGTTCGTAGACCTCGCGCGCGGGGGCGTGGACGACGATGGCGGCTTCGACGAACGGCATGCCTACGCGGTCGCCGCGTCCGGTAAGACGCCGAGCCGGTCGTGCGCGGCGGCGACGCCCGCGCGCAACGCCCCGAGCGCGCGATCGATCTCGGCCTCGGTGACGACGAGCGGCGGCTCGAGCCGGATGACGCGCTGCTGATTGAGCGTCCACGCGGCCGTTACGCCGGCTTTCAGCATCTCCGGAACGATCGTCCCCGCGTACCCCTCGCTGCGCAGTTCGACGCCGACGAGCAGCCCGAGGCCGCGCGCCTCGCGAACGACGCTCGGGAACGCCGCCGCGATCTCGCGCGCTCCGGCGAGCAGGCGTTCGCCGCGCACGCGCGCTCGCGCGACGAGGTCGTCGTCGCGCAGGACGTCGAGCGCCGCGAGCGCGGCCGCGCACGCGAGCGGACCGCCGCCGAACGTCGACGTGTGTGCGAGCGGCCGGCGGCCGTACGCTCGATTCCACGCGCCCGGCCGCGCGACGTACGCGCCGATCGGCATCACGCCGCCGGAGAGACCCTTCGCGAGCGTCATCACGTCGGGCACGACGCCGTCGCGTTCGCACGCGAACGTATAGCCGCACCGCCCGAGCCCCGTCTGCACCTCGTCCGCGACGAGTAACGCGCCCGCAACGTCGCAGAGCTCGCGCGCCCGCGCGAGATATCCGAGCGGCGGCACGACGACGCCGCCTTCGCCCTGCACCGGCTCGACGATGAACGCGGCGGCGCCGCTGAGTTCGCGCGCGAGCGCCGCGGCGTCGCCGAACGGCACGTGCACGACGTCGGCGAGCAGCGGCCCGAACGGCTCCTTGTACGCCTCGCGGCCGCTTGCGGCGAGCGCGGCGAACGTCTTGCCGTGATAGGCGTCGTGCGTCGCGACGATCTTCGCGCGCCCGGTCGCCGCGCGCGCGAGTTTGAGCGCGCCCTCGACGGCTTCCGCGCCGCTGTTCGCGAAGAACGAAATCGAGAGATCGCCCGGCGCGATCTCCGCGATGCGGCGCGCGAGCCGTCCGGCGAGCGGATCGAACATCGTCTTACCGGAGAGCGACATCGCGCCCAGCTGTTCGCGCACCGCCGCGACCACGCGCGGATGCGAATGTCCGAGCGTGAAGACGCCGTAGCCGCCCGCGAAATCGAGATACGCTTTTCCGGCGTGATCCCAGATCGTCGTGCCGAGCGCGCGCACGGCGACGGGCGAGCCCGAGAGCTTCATCACCCGTGCGAGCGGCGGATTCAAGAACGACTTGTAATTTTGGTACGTCTCGTCGTAGAGGGCTCGCGCATCGGCGGCGACGTCGGAGCCGCTACGCCCGCTCGGTTCGCGTTCGACCGGATTCACGCGGCGACGGTCTCTTCGGCGTCGAGGCGTTCGATCGTCTGCGCGACGAGCTCGAGCGTCTCGGCGGCCGTCGGCGTGCGCATCGTGCGCTCGCGCAGGTCGCTCGCACCGGGGAAGCCTTTGAGATAGTATCCGAGGTGCTTGCGCATCTGCGGCACCGCGCGCGCTTCGCCGAGTTCGTCGATCATGGTACGGTAGTGAAGCATCGCGTAGCGCAGGCGTTCGGCGGGCGGCGGGACCGGCCGTGCGTCCCGGCCCTCCATCAGATCGCGGATACCGCCAGCGAGCCACGGGTTGCCGAGGATCGCGCGGCCGAGCATCACGGCGTCGACGCCGCTCTCGCGCATCTTCCGCAGCGCCTCGTGCGGCTCGCCGAGATCGCCGTTGCCGATCACGGGGATGTCGACCGCGGCCTTGAGCGCCGCGATGTGCGACCAATCGGCGCTGCCGCGGTAGAACTGCTTCGCCGTGCGCGCGTGCAGCGTCAGCGCCTTGACGCCGACCGCCTGCGCGCGCAGCGCGACCTCGCGGTAGACGAGTTCCGATTCGCTCCAGCCGAGCCGCATCTTCACGGTCACGGGGCAATCGACCGCGCCGACGACGGCGCGCATGATGCGCTCGCACTTATCGACGTCGCGCAGGCACGCGCTCCCGCCCTCGGTCTTCGTCACCTTCGGCGCCGGGCAGCCGAAGTTGATGTCGACGATGTCGGCGCCGCACTCGCGCACGATCTTCGCGGCCTCGGCCATGAGCGCGGGATCGCTGCCCCAGAGCTGAGTCGAGACGGGCCGCTCGACGCCGTGCTGGTCGATCATATCCATCGTGCGCGCGTTGCCGTGCTGCAGGGCGTTCGACGAGACGAACTCCGTGACGGTCAATCCGAAGCCGAACGGCTTGTACAGCGCGCGCAGCGTGCGGTTCGTGACTCCGGACATCGGGGCGAGGACGATCGGAGGCCAGATCTCGATCGCGCCGATACGAAGCGGCGGGACGACGCTAGACATCGCGCTAGTATAGCATGGCCGGCAGGCCGTCCGCCGCGACCGCCGCTTCGTGGTAGATCCGGAGGCCGTGCAGGACGAGGTGCGGTTCGACGATCTCGATGAGGCCGCTGTGCCGGGCGATCGCCTCGGCGAGGCCGCCCGTCGCGATCACGCGCGCGTCTTCGCCGATCGCCTGGCGCATGCGGCGCACGAGCGCCTCCGCCTGGCCGACGAAGCCGTAGACGATGCCGGCCTGCATCGCCGAGACCGTGTCGCGGCCGATCGGACCGTTCGGCGCCTCGAGCGCGACGTGCGGCAGCTTCGCCGTCCGCTCGACGAGGGCGTCGATCGAGATCGCGATCCCGGGCGCGATCGCCGTCCCGATGAACTCGCCCTCGCGCGAGACGGCCGAGAACGTCGTCGCGGTCCCGAAGCCGATCACGACGAGCGGCGTTCCGAAGCGCGCCTTCGCGGCGACCGCGGCCGCGAGCATGTCGGAGCCGAGCTCGCGCGGGCGTTCGGTCGTCACCTCGATCAGCGTCTGATTCGCCGCACCGAAGAAGCGCGGCGTCGCGCCGAAGGCGTTCTCGCAGGCCCAGGTCAGCGGCCGGTCGAGCTGCGGGACGACGCTCGAGATCACGACCGCACGGACGCGCGAAGCCGCGACGTGCGCGCCCGCGAGCAGCATTCCGAAGAGCGCCGCGAACTCGTCGGGCGTCCGCCGCGACGAGGTCTCGATCCGCCAATTCCGCGCGAGCGTGAGCGCGCCCGAGGCGTTCGCCGCGAAGAAGCCGAGCTTCGTCTCCGAGTTGCCGACGTCGATGGCGAGCAGCATCAGCGGGCGTCCTCGCCCGCCCGGGCGCTCGCCCGCAGGCGATCGATCGCGTCCCAGAGGCGGAGCGCGAGCTCGCGCTTCGAGCCCGCGCCGAGCGCCTCGCGGCCGCGTTCGCCGTGCAGCAGCACGAGCTCGCTCGGCCCGGTTCCGAACCCGCCGCCGTCGCGCCCCGAGACGTCGTTGAGCGCGATCGCGTCGAGGTGCTTGCGGACGAGCTTCTCCCGCGCGTGCCGTTCGTGATCGTCCGTCTCGGCGGCGAACCCGACGAGAAACGTCCCGTTCTTGCGCTCGCCGAGCTCCGCGAGGATGTCGCGCGTGCGCACGAGCGCGAGCGATTCGTCGCCCTCGCGCTTCTTCGTCTTCGACTCCGAACGCGTCGCGGGGCGGTAATCCGCGACCGCGGCCGCGGCGATCGCCACGTCGACGCCGCCCTCGAAGCGCGCGAAGACCGCGTCGTACATCTCGGCGGCGCTCTCGACGCGGTGAACGCGGACCCCGGCCGGCGGCTCGACGCTCGTCGGGCCGAGCACGAGATCGACCTCGGCGCCGCGAGCGGCCGCGGCGCGGGCGAGCTCGATGCCCATCGTCCCGGTCGACGCGTTCGAGAGGAAGCGGACCGGATCGATCGCCTCGCGCGTGGGGCCGGCGGTAACGAGCACGCGTTCGCCCGCGAGCGCCGACGAGCGGCGAACCGCCCCGTCGATCGCCGCGAGGATCGCCTCCGGGTCCGCCAGCCGGCCGATCCCGTGCTCGCGTTCGGCGAGGAAGCCCTCGCCCGGCGGCACGATCGTCGCGCCGCGCGCGCGCAGGACGGCGAGATGCGCCTGCGTCGCGGGATGCGCGTACATCTCGGCGTTCATCGCGGGTGCGACGACGAGCGGCGCGCGCGTCGCAAGGGCGATCGCCGTCAGCAGATCGTCCGCCATCCCGAGGGCGAGGCGCGCGATCGTATCGGCCGTCGCGGGCACGACCGCGACGACGTCGGCGCTGCGGGCGAGGGCGATGTGCGGGATCGTCTCGGGTGCGTCCCATGCAGAGGTCGATACCGGCCGCCGGCTGAGCGCCGCGAAGGTGAGCGGCGCGATAAAGCGCGCGGCCGAGCCGGTCATGACGACGTCCACCTCGTCGCCGCGCTGGACGAGCGCGCTGCAGAGCGCCGCGGCCTTGTAGGCGGCGATCCCGCCGCAGACGCCGAGCAGGACCCGCCGCACGCTCACGAGCGCACGAGATCGCGGCGCACGGGCGTCACGATCGGATCCTCCGTCCCCGCCGCGAAGAGCGAGACGTTGTCGAGCAGCCGCGTCCGGCCGGCGATCGCGACGCCGATCGCGACGGCCGGCAGCGTCACGCGTTCGAGCGGCGCGAACGTCGCCGGAGCGACGATCGCGAGATACTCCCAGCGCAGCGGCGCCTCGAGCAGCGCCGCCCCGGCCGCGCAGGCGCGGGCGGCGTCCGTCTCGCCCGCGGCGATCGCGGCCTCGATCGCGCCGAGCGCCCGGCGCAGGCTCGGCGCGGCCCGCCGCTGATCGGGCTCGAGATACACGTTGCGGCTCGAGAGCGCGAGGCCGTCGGCTTCGCGCTGCGTCGGGACGACGACGACGTTCGTCGGCAGGTCGAGATCGCGCACCATCGCGCGGACGACGGCCGTCTGCTGCACGTCCTTCTGGCCGAGGTAGAGCGAGGTCGGCTCGATCGCGCCGAGCAGTTTCGCGACCACCGTCGCGACGCCGCCGAAATGCCCCGGCCGGGCCGCGCCTTCGAAGCGGGCGGCGAGCGGCCCGACGTCGATCGCGGTCGCGAAGCCCGGCCCGTACATCCGCGCGACCTCGGGGGCGTAGAGCAGATCGACGCCCGCGGCGCGCAGCAGGTCGGCGTCGCGTTCGGCGGCGCGCGGGTAGCGCTCGTAATCCTCGCCCGGGCCGAACTGCAGCGGGTTCACGAAGATCGACGCGACGACCGAGGCGTTCTCCGCCCGCGCGCGGCGGACGAGCGCGAGGTGGCCGTCGTGCAGGGCGCCCATCGTCGGGACGAAGCCGACCGGCCGCAGCAGCGTACGCGCGATCGCGCGCGCGGAGCCCGGCGTGCGGACCGTCTGCATCAGTGCTGCATCACGCGCAGCAGCGTGCGGCCGAGCATGAAGCGTTCGCCCGGAACGATCGCGGCCTGCGTGACGACGTGGCCGTCGTTTCCGACCCGCGTTCCGTTGCGGCTTTCGAGATCGGCGAGCACCAGCGCGTCACCATCCTCGTGAATTCTCGCGTGGCGGCGGGAAATGTAGCGATCGAGCGTGATACACGCACCGGCGACGGCTTCATCGCGACCGATCGTGATCTCACGTTCGAACGTCCACGTCTTGCCGTCGAGCGGCCCGCTCAGCACTTCCAAGATGTACATAGCCTACCGGCGCGTATTCAAGGCCGTCGGGGCTTTTCCGGTGAAACTCGGAGGACGATTATGGCGAGCGAGAGCGAACACGGAACCCTGGACGACCTCCTCAATCTCCTTGAGGTCGATCCCGACGCGCTTCGGGAGGCGGAGTTCGCGCAGACGCAATTCATCCTCGACACGCTCGTGGGCAAGACGATCAAGGCCGCGGAGATCGAAGACACGCGGATCGTCATCGAGACGAGCGAAGGGAATCGCTATTTCTTCTACGGCTTCATGGGCGGCGGGCACGCCTAGCGGCTACTCGTCGAGCGCGTCGTCCTCGACGGCGATGCGCTGCACTTCGTCCGAGACGTAGGCGACGATCGCTTCCTGATCGCGCGGATCGATCTGCGTGAACGCGACGCCGTGGAAGAACTGCTTGTTCTCGGCGTTGTAAAACGAGAGCACGATCCGGCCGCGTGCGACGATCTCTTTCTCGACGGTCGGGATGCGGAAGCGCAGCAGCAGGACGGAGCCCAGTGGAAGATCCTCGCTCGTCGAGAGCCGGATACCGCCGCCGCCGAGGTCGCTCGAATCGCCGATGTGGACGGCCGTTTCGCCGTCACGCGTATAGTTGACCGACGTCGCCACGGCGACGCGGACGTAACGTCGCCGATAGACGTTGTCGCCATCGGTGACGGTCAATTTCCCTAAGTCGCTCCAGACGGAGATCCTCCCGGGATCGAAGATTCTGCGATCATCGGCTTATGCTTTCTTGTTCGAGCGCCTGCGCCGCGAGGACCGCTCCGAGGTATACATGCTCGCGGCTCGTGCCGCCCTGCAGATAGATGTCGTACGGCGGCCGCAGGGGTGCGTCGCACGAGAGCTCGATCGTCGCCCCGGCGACGAACGCGCCCCCCGACATGACGACGGGATCGCGATATCCCGGCACGGCTCCCGGCTCCGGCGCGAACCCGGCATCGACCGGCATCGCCCGTTGCAGCCCCCGGGCGAAGGCGACGACCCGCTCGGCACTCCCCAATTTCAATGACTGCACGATATCACAACGCGCCAGATTAGGGGATGGATTGACGGCGATTCCCAGTTCCTCGAAGAGCGCCGCGGCGAAGTCGAGCCCGGCCAGACACTCGCGGACGACGAGCGGCGCGTACGTGAGCCCCTGGACGACGGCGCGGAAGAGGCCGTACGTCGGGCCGAGCCCGCCCGCGAGGCCCGGCGCCGTGTGCCGGATCGCGACCCGTTCGACGAGATCCGACCGGCCCGCCACGTACGCTCCGCCGGGCGCGAGGCCGCCGCCGAGATTCTTGATGAGCGACCCCATCACGAGATCGCAGCCGTGCTCGGTCGGTTCGGTCGGCTCGACGAGTTCGCCGTAGCAGTTGTCGACCAGCACCGCGACGCCGGGCGCGGCCTCGCGCGCGACACGCGCGATCTCCCCGCACTCGCCCGCCGAGAGCGAGCGCC
>CAZZZK010000051.1:0-11014 GCA_964658555.1 Vulcanimicrobiota bacterium
CGTGTTGATCAACGCGATCGGCGCCTCAAACGCCTTGGCCAGGCTGCCGGCGATCCGCTCAAACACCGCCTCCTCCGGGCCATCCAGCATGTCCGTCTGCCGCAGCGCCTCGATCGACTCCGTCGCCGCGCCCGCTTCGATGTCGATCGCCGAGAGCGTCCCCGCGACCGGAACGAGCGGCGGATCCTCGAGCGCGAACGCGGCGAGCGGCGCGACCGGCAGCGCGGCGGCCGTCCAGTGCGCGCTCGCGGTTCCGTCGGGCGTCGTGCGTCCGTGGCCCGCGATCGGATAGCGCCGCGCCCCGTCGACGTACGCGAGCGTCGCGTCGTACGTCGGAACGCCGTCTCCGAGCCGCAGCTCGCCGTCGAGCGCCGCGAATCGCAGCGTCCCGCGCGCCGTCGCGACGGCGAGCGTCCCGCCGCCGGCCGTCCGCACGACGACGCGCGTCTGCGCGCGCGGCGCGTTCGGAACGCCGCGACGCGCGTCGACGCGAACCTGCGGCGCCTGCAGCGTGACCGCGAGCGAATCGCGCCCCTGCGCGTCGCGTTCGCGGCGTGCGGAAAGGAGCGGCGTCCGGATCTCGAGCGCGCCGCCCGGCGTGCGGATCGTGACGTCGTGCAGCACGTAGCCGCCGCCCGTGCGTTCGGCGTCGGCCGCGTCGACGTCGAGCTGCGTGAGCGAACGCATCGAGCGCAAGACGAGCGAGCGCTCGAGCGGCGCGCGTGCCGCGAATCCGGCGACGACGGCGACGATCGCGACGAACGCGATCGCGACGAGCGCGGGAAGCGGTAACCGTGAACGCGACATGGTGCGACCGGGAATGTCCGTAGCGAAGCGCGCAACACCTCTCGCGATGCAGCAACTCGTTCGCGCGGCGCTCGCGGTGCTCGTGGCCGCGTTCGCCGCGGTCGCGCCGCCGTACGCGCGCGCGGCGGACGCGCCGTTACCGCAGGTCGCACCGGGCGGACGCACGCCGTACGTCGCGGTGCTCGTGTGGCACGACGTGCTGCGGACCAAGGACGTGTGGTTCGATACGACGGCGCGGACGCTCGCGACGCAGCTCGATGCGATCGCACGCGGCGGTTTCCACGTCGTCACGCTCGCCGCGCTTCGCGCGCATCTCGTATCGGGCGCGCCGCTGCCCGCGCGGCCGCTCGTGCTCACCTTCGACGACAACGGCGCCGGCATCTACGACTACGCGTTCCCGCTGTTGCGGGCGCACCGGTTCCACGCGACGCTCTTCGTGCACACGAATTTCGTCGGAAAGACGACGAGTAAACGGCACAACACGTGGGCGCAGCTTCGCGAGATGGAAGCGAGCGGGCTCGTCGACGTGCAGAGCCTCACCGCGAATCATCCCGAAGACCTGCGGCTGCTCTCCGATGCGGACGTCGTCCACGAGCTCGCGCTCTCCGCGTTCTCGATCGAGCATCGCCTCGGGCACCGCGTCTACGCGCTCGCATATCCGTACGACAACTACGACGAGCGCGTCGCGCGGCTCGCATCGCAGCACGGGTACGCGCTCGGCTTCTCCGAAGATTTCGGCAGCGCGGGCGCATCGACGTCGCTGCTGACGGTTCACCGCTATTCGATCCTCACGCGCTTCGATCAAGCGCTCGCCGACGTCGCGGCGAATCGCTAGCGGACGGCTATTTCCAAACGTCGCCGATCGACGCGACGTTCGCCGCTCGGCCCGTGAAGGGCAATCCGTACATCGCCTCGATCGTCCGCAGCACGTTGTAGTGATCGATCGGCTGCGCGTAGCGGCCCGGCTTCACCATCGGCCCGAAGAAGATCGTCGGGATCGTATTTTTCGAATCGTATCCCTCGTCCCACGTCAGGATGACGAGCGTATCGTTCTTCGCCGCCCATGCGAAGAGCGCGGCGCCGTGCTTCACGAGCCAATCGTCGCCCGCGTCGATCGTCCCGTCGTGCATGTCGTCCTCGACGTCGGGGATGATGAACGCGACGGTCGGGAGCGAGCCGTACGCCCGCAGTTGCGAGAGCGGCCGGCTGAGCGAGCCCGGCACGTTGCGGAACGCGACCCACGGCGCGTGCTTGCGCGCGTAGTCGCCCGCCGCGCAGACGGTCGAGCCCGTCGCGGGGAGATCCTCCGCGAAGCCCGCGAACGTCAGGTGCGCGGCGAGCAGTTCGCTGCCGAGGTTCGGCGCGTCGGGCGAGACGCCGGTCGCGGGACACCCGTCGCCGTTGTCGTTCGTGAGTCCCGAAAAGAGCGCGAGGTAGTTCGGCAGGCTCGGATGCGTCACGCCCGTCGCGCGCGTGAAGAGCGCGCCGTGCGTCGCGAGCGTGTTGATGTAGGGTGCCGACCGGTTGCCGTCGATCTGCGCGAGCGTCTTGTTCTCGTCGACGATCACGACGACGTGCGCGGGCCGCGGCAGCGGACTCGCGCTCGCGACGGACGGCGCGGCGACGGTCGCGCAGCCGAGCGCGAGCGAGGCGAGGAGCGAACGGATCGGGCGCATCGCAACCGGTCTTCTGTCGCTCCGGCCGCCGATCATCCCGGGCTAGTGGTGATGGTCCTCGCCGTCGAGCGGCTTCGGCCGCAAGCCGCTCAGCCACGGCAAGCGGTTCAGGATCGCGAAGCGGGCGCGGCGGACGACGTCCGCCGCGGTGGGACGTTTGGACGGCTCGAGCGTGGGATGCGCGACGGCGGCCTGCAGCGGCGAGGGCGAACGCGAGTAGAAGTAGGCCGCGAGCGTCTTGCGCGTCTGATCTTTGGGGACGCGCAGCGGCCGATAGCCGTGGAACGCCCGGTCGTGCACTTCCATGATGATGCACCGGTTGAAGATCGGCTCGACTTCCTTCACGACGTGCGATCCCGTCGTATCGTACATTTCGAGGTTGCCGCCCCACGACGGATCCCATTGTTCGTTGAGGTAGACGAGAACGTTGATCCGGCGGTACCACGTCGGATCGTCGGGATGCGTGTTGTGATCGGCGTGCGGCGCGAGCCGGCTCCCGCGGGCGCCCTGATGGACGCCGCCCCCGACGTTACGCGTATCGATCTCGAGATCGGGGATATCCGTGAGCTCGCGCAGCCACGCCGTGAACGCATCCGACCCGAGCGCCGCGAACACGCCGTCGAACTCGGGACCGAAGCGCCGGATCTCGCCGTCGTACGACCGCGCCTCGAGCACGCGCGCCGCGGCTAGTTGCACCGCATCGAGACGCGGAAAGGAATCGACCACCGCGCGCGCGTGTTCGGGCGAAAGAAAATTCTCGACGATCGTATGCCGAAACGGTCCGTTCGCGGCGTAGTCGGCTTTCACGTCGCCGAGATCGGCCCGAAGCCGATCGAACTGCACCACGTCCAGAAGCATTGTCGTCACTTTCTACGATCGTACGGCGGTCCGCCGAGTTGGAGTATGGTGGAGCCCTTGAAACGAGGGACCCGTACGCCGGCGGTATGCGGTAGTACGAGACTTCGACCGGCCCGTACGATGAATCGGCGAGCGAGCGACGACCTCTCGACTCTTAACGCAATCTAAACACGGATGACGTCAAAGATCATGAGAAAGTTCCAAGCGACCTCCGGGCGGCGGCGGAGTCGTCACTACCGCCGTGCGTGATGACTATCACGGTCTCGCCCGGCCGGTCCGGCTAGCGTACCCGCATGAAGGTCGTCGGCTATTCCTCATGGGCCCCGGACGAACGCGCGAACGCGATGCGCCTCGCATTCAAAGAGCTGCGCGTCAAGACCGGCCGGGAGTGGTCGCTACGGCACTTCGGCGCCTCGGAATTCAACGATCCGGCCGCGATCGCGACGCTGCGGCAGGCGATTCGCGAGGCAGACGTCCTCGTCGGCTGGCAGTCGATGAGTATCGAAGTCGTCGAACGGCTGGCGGGCCTGCTCGCGGAGATGGACGCCGCGGGCGAGCTCGCGCACCTGAAATTCCTCTGGTACGACATCCCCGATCCGCGGCTCCAGGCGCTGATGTTCAAGTCGCTCGGCTTCGAGTTCGACATGAACAAGTCGAATCCGATGCGCGAACTGTCGATGGCGATGAAACGCTTCAGTGCCAAACGAAACGACGTGGCCGTCGACGAGTTTTGGGAAGCACGCGAGGGCTTCCTCGGCATGCAGAAGATGGTCGGCGCCGCGCCGCTCATGGCGAAACTCATGAAGAAGCCCGTCTTCAAATCGCTCGTGATGATCGGGTACTGGAATAACCGCAGCGTCAAGAACGTCGCGAACATGTTCCTCTATCTGATGAAGCACTTCATGGACGCCTATCCGGGCGAGGTCGAGCTTCCGGAGAAGGTCGAGAACGAGGGCATCTACCATCCCGCGCACGCGGGCTTGTTCGCAGATTCCGCGAGCTATCTCGCGTGGTACGAGCCGTGGTACGCGAAGACGTACGGTCGCGCCGCGTGGGATCGGATCGGCTTCATCACGCACGATCTGTTCCTCGTCGATTGGAACCATCCGGTGCTCGACGCCGCGATCGGCGATTGGGAGCGCCGCGGCGTCGGCGTCATCTGCTCGATGACGGCCGTCTTCAACGCGCACATCGTCTCGCGCGGGCACCTGCTCTCGAAGAAGGGCGAACCGCTCGTCGGCGCCGTCTATCACAACGTCCCGCTCTATCTCGCGGGGTCGATGTTCGCGGGCGCGCCCGAGGCGTCGATCGACCTCATCCACGATCTCGGCGATCCGCGCGTCTACACGTCGCCCGTCAATGCGGCGATGTCGCGCGAGGAGCTCGCCGCGTCGAAATTCGGCGTCGCCTCGCTCGAGTATATCGGCAACGTCGTGACGCCGGAGACCGAGGGCATCCAGCCGCTGCCGCCGATCTGTTCGCGCGAGTTCGGCGAGGACGTGAGCGCGCTCGAACCGATCCCCGATCGCGTCGCGCTGCTCGGCGATCTCACGACGCGCTGGCTGCGCCTGCGCCACATCGCGAACGCCGATAAGAAGATCGCGACCTTCGTCTACAATTTCCCGCCGGGCCCGGGCAACGTCGGCGTCGCGTATTTCCTCGACGTCGCGGGCAGCCTGCGCGAGATGCTGCTCGCGCTCGCAGCCGCCGGATACACGACGGGCGAGATCGAGCAGACCGACGCCGAGATGTCGATGCGCCTGCGCGACATGTATGCCGGATATCACAACGTCGGGACGGTCTCCGCGGGCGAGATTCGCGACTGGGTCCACGCGCTTCCGACCACGTTCGAAGCGCTGTACTACGACGTGTGGGGCCAGCCGCCGTCGACGATCCCGATCAAGGGATTGCGCTACGGCAACGTCCTCGTGCTGCTGCAGGACATGCAGGGCCTCGAGGATCTCAGCGTCATCCACGACAAGCAGGCGCCGCCGTCGCCGTGGCTCCTCGCGTCGTATCGCTACGCCACGCGGCGCTTCAACGCCGACGCGATGGTGCACGTCGGCACGCACGGGCTCGTCGAGTGGAGCCGCGGAAAAGAATGGTCTCCCGCGCAGGGCGATTATCCCGAATTCCTCATCGACAACTGCCCGCACGCCTACGTCTTCAACATCCTCGATCCGGTCGAGGCGTCGATCGCGCGGCGTCGCTCGTACGCGACGATCCTCTCCCACCTCTGCCCGCCGCTGCGCGCCGTCGAGGGCAGCGAGGATCTGCGCAACCTGCATCGCCTCGTCCACGACTACTACAACACGCAATCGGACAATCTCGAGAAGCGCGGCGATCTCCACGCGGAGATCGCGGAGATCGTCGAACGGACCGGGCTCCGCGTCGATGCGCCGGGCTCCGCGCAGCGCGATCTCGTCTCGAAGGTGCACGACGAACTCGTCGCGCTCGAAGGCGAGTTCGCACCCACGGGTCAGCACGTGTTCGGCCGCAATCTCTCCGAGCAGGATCGCCTCGACACGTTCCACGCGTGTCTCGAATACGCGGACGTCGATCTCTACCGGCTGCTCGCGAATTGCTACGGGTTCGACTATGACGCGCTGATCCGCGAACCGCAGCGGCGCGCCGACGACGGCTCGTACCATCACGAGATCACGGACGCGCTACGCGAAGCCGGCCGCGTGCTGCTCTCCTCCGAAGTGCTGCGCCCCCCCGGTGCGGGCGTCGACGGCCGCGCGAAGCTGCGACAGCAGGCGATGCTCGGCATCCTCAAATCGCGGCCGATCGCGGGTCACACGCTGCGCCAGAGCCCCTACGACATCGAAGCGCTCGCGTCGTTCGTCGATCGCGCCCGCGAGCTGTTCGTGCAGCTCGGCCGCATCGGCGATGCGGAACGCGCCGGGCTGCTGACCGTGCTCGACGGGAAATACCTCGAGCCCTCGCCCGGCGGCGAGGTCGTCGGCGAGTGGACCGTCCTGCCGACGGGCCGCAACATGGCCTCGACCGACGTCCGCATGCTGCCGCGCGAAGCCGCGCAGCGCAAGGGCAAGCGCACCGTCGCGCAGATTCTCGACGCGGCGAAAGCCGAGCGCGGCCGGTTCCCCGCGGCCGTCGGCGTCGTGCTCTGGGGCTCCGAGGTCCTCGAGAGCGAGGGCGTCGGGATCGCGCAGGCGCTGCACCTCATGGGCGCGCGCGTCGCGAAGGATCGCTTCAATCGCGCGGAACGCGCCGAACTGATCTCGCTCGACGAGCTCGGCCGGCCGCGCATCGACATCCTCGCGAACACGTCGACCGTCTTCAAGAACACGTTCCCGGGCGCGATCCGGCTGATCCACGAAGCGGCGATGCTCGCGGCGACGGCCGACGAACCGCACGAGTGGAATTACGTGAAGAAACATTCCGACGAACTCATCGCGCAGGGCATCGATCCGCAGCTCGCGCGCGCGCGCTGCTTCGGCATGGGCGAGGACGCGTTCATGGGCCAGGTCGGCGCGATGCTCGACACCGGAAAGTTCGACGACTTCCGCGACATCGGCGCCGCGTGGATGAGCGACAATTCGAACGCCTACATCCCCGAGTTCACGACCGTGCGCATCCGGCCGGCGCAGGCCGCGCACAAATACCTCGTCGAGCGCGTCGAGGTGATCCAGCAGCCGCTCATTCAGATGGCGAGCGGCGGCCCCGTCAAGGAAGACATGTTCGCCTCGTTCACCTCGGCGTTCGGCGCGGCGAAACGCGCGATGGGCGACGAGGATACGATGATCGTCGTCAGCGATCTCACGAAGCGCGAGCCGATCGTGCGCAACTTCCGCAACGTGATCGTCAACGGCGTCCTGACGCGCTTCCACTCGAAGCCGTGGCGCGACCGGATGCTCGAGCACGGCTATTCGGGCGTCATGGAGTTCGGCGATATCTTCAAGGCGATGCGCTCGACCGAAGCCGCCCTCGGCAACACGATCACGCCCGAACTCTGGAAGCGAACCGTCGAGGTGACGCTCGAAGATTGGCAGCGCATCTCCGACGCGAATCCGCACAAGACGCGCGAACTCGGCGAGACGCTGCTGGACACGCGGCGCCGCGGGATGTGGGAAGACGCGAATCTCGAGAACGCGCTCAAGGCGAAGCTCAACGAGCTCGACGGCGACGTCGAACTCGCGACCTACAAACGCCAGCTCAGCGCCGCTTCCGGCGACTAAGAGGCGAGCCGCGAGGCCTTCGACTTCGGATCGAACGGAAGATGGCGCGAGCGAACGCTCGCGCCATTTCCGTTCGATCCGCCCCCGAACCGGGCGGCCCGGTTACTTCTCCGCTTCTTCTTCCGCGCGCGCGGCCTCGCCGCGCTGCGTGTCGACGTCGTTCGAAGCGGGCTTCCGCCGCAGCTTCGAAAGCTGATCGTCGGCCGCGACGGCCGCGGTCTCGGCCGGGATGCCGAAGTTCTGCTGGAGCGCTTTCGCCTTGTCGTCGACCGCCTCGGCGACGGTCTTGTCTTCGTCGTTGTGCTGCTCGGTATTCATTGCGACATCGTTCCCGCCCGGTGCCCCGCCAATCGCCGCCGCATCGCGTAGCGCCTCCGCGTTCGGCCCGGTCCGCGATTCGACGCCGCGTTCGATCCGGCGCGTCGGGCGCGCTTACTGCGAGGCGGGCGGGCTCGTGTCGCCGAGCGCCGTCGCCATCGCGCGATAGACGTCGAGCCGGCCGCAGCCCTCGTGCGCGTCGCCGATGTCGTGCGCCGTCGTGCAGAGCAGCTGCTTCATCAACGTCGGCGACTGGTACGACGGCTTGGCCGCGATGATCAGCGCGGCGGCACCCGCGACTTGCGGGGTCGACATCGACGTGCCGGCGATCAGCGTACGGCAATCGATCGTGCCGGACGTGCTCGACGCGGGGTAATCCGAGAGACACTCGCCTTCGAAGCTCGTATCGTTCGCGTTCGCCATGAACGGCGTCGAGGTCCAGATGTTCTCGATCCAATGCAAGTCGTCGTTATCCGAGCTCGCGTTGGTTCCGTTCGCCGAGGCGGTCGAGGTCGGGTCGCCGCCCGGCGCGACGATCCCCCACGCGCCCGCGCTCAGCGGAGCGGCGCCGGTCGCACCGTAATTCGAATACGACGCGACGTACTCGGCGGGCGCCGATGCGGTCCCGACGCTGCTGTTCGACCCGTTCGGCATCCCGTCGGAGAGCGCGCTCGCGCCGACCGCGATGACGCCCGTGTCGCACGCCGGAGCGCTCACGCCGCCGAGCCCCGAGTTCCCCGACGCGGCGACGACGACGACGTTCGCGGCGATCGCGTTCGCGACCGCGTTCCCCTCGGCCGAGTCGGGATCGGCGCCGTTCGTGCACGAGTCCCCCGCCCCGGTGCCGCCTTTGGACCCGAGACTCATGCTGATGACGTTCACGCCTTGATCGACCGCATCCGTGATCGCGGATGCGATGTCGGCCGTCGAGGCACCGCACTGAGCGTCCGTCGTCGTCTCGCTCGTGCAGTTGTCGTCGGGCGTCGGCTGCACGCGGTAGTCCGCGATCAGGCTGTTCCCGCCGGCACCCGTGAAGCCGATACCGTTGCCCGCCTGCGCGGCCGCGATCCCGGCGACGTCGGTTCCGTGGCCGTCTTCGTCGGTCGTGAAATTCGACGTCGATTGCGAGCCCGAGGGATTCGTGATGAAGCAGCGCTGATAGGCGATCTTATTCGCGAGCTCGGGGTGCGTCGTATCGGCGCCCGTATCGATGACGGCGATGCGGACGTTGCTCGAGCCCATCGCGCCCGAATTGAAGATCCCGCTGCCGTTCGCGGCGACGCCGTAATCGAAGGCGTAGTCGCGGCGCGTCACGTGGCCTTCCCACTGGCCCGGGACGCTCGCGCTCTCGACGTAGGGCGGCGCGTGATAGGTCGAGGGCGGCACGGTCGCGGTCGTCGAGGGTGCGACCGGATTCGCGAAGCCCTGGAAGTACGGATCGTTCGGGTAGTACGGTCCGCTGACCGCGAGCGGGAAGCGTTTGCCGCCCCCGGCCGTGACGCTGACGACGCCCGCCTGCGTGCGCAGCGACGCCATCACGTTCGCGGCGCTCGCCGCGGGGACGGTCAGGAAGTGCGTTTCGAGCGACAGATGCGAGAAGGCGAGGGTCCGGTTCACGGTCGCGCCGAGTCCCTGTTCGCGCGCGGCCATCGTGCTGCGCGACGTCGACGACGTCCGGTAGGTCACCATGATCTGACTCGTGGTAGCGTGAGCGGCGAGCGTCTCCGCGGAGGTCGCGCGGCGCGGTGCGAATCGCGTCCGGCCCTCGCCCGAGAGCGAACCGCCGCGGGCGACCGATGCCGTCACGCTGTCGGACGTCGGGCACGTGAACGCGGCCTGATCGAACGTTCCGCTCGCCGCCGCCGACGGCGTCGTGACGGGGATCGGCGACCCGTTGTTGCCGGTGCGCGGGGTCGAACCGCCGCCGCCGCCGCAGGACGCGCAGAGCGCGGCGACCAGCAACGCGGCCGCTGACATTCGCAGAGAACGAAGCACGGAGAACTCCCTCGAAAACGAACGGCATGCGCGATGCCGTTACCTAGAATGCGTGAGTCGGCTGAGAAATCGCTGTGGACCGGCTTCCGCCCTATTGCGGCGCGTCCGAAATGGCGGCCTCGTTGCCTCGGCGAGCAGTCGAACTCTCTCGCGTCCGCAGCGCATGCGTTTCTCGAGCTATCGGCCGGTCGCGTCCCGACTTTCGACGGTCGCGGCGACTCCCGGCACTTCTCATCGAAACGTCACCGGGGTCGCGGCGGCGGCGCGTTCAGACCGCGCGCAAGCCGGGATTGCGGCTCCATAGCACGATCGCGAGCGCGAGGGCGATCGCCCCGCCCGCCGTCAGACTCGCCGGCAGACCGACGAGCGTCGCGAACGAACCGAGCACGAGCGAGCCGATCGGGATCCCGCCGAGGATGATCATCGAGAACGCCGAGATCGCGCGGCCGCGCATGTCTTCGGGAGCGAGCGACTGCAAGAGCACGTTCGAACTCCCCGCGAACGAGAGCACGGCGAGCCCGACGAAGGCGAGGATGACGAGCGCCGCCGGATAGGAGCGGACCGAGCCGAGGGCGATCGTCCCGACCGCCATCAGGATCGCGCTCGCGAACCAGATCCGCCCGCGGCGCCGCTCGCCGACGAGCGCGGTCACGAACGATCCGACGATCGCACCGAAGCCGCTCGCCGCGAGCAAGAAGCCGAGCCCGCGCGCGTCGACATGGACGACGTGCGCCGCGTAGGCGGGCATCAGCTGCGAGTAGGGCCGCACGAAGATGCAGACCGCGATCAGCAAGAGCAGCACCGAGCGCAGGACCGGATGGCGGGTGAGGAACGTGAAGCCCGCGAGCATCGAGGCGACCACGCCCTCCCGGACGGTCGAACTGGGCGGCGCCGGCTTCATGAAGAGCAGCGCGACCGTGACCGCGAGCGTCAGCACCGCGTTGATGTAGAACGACGCCGCGATCCCGACCGAGAGGATGAGGAAGCCCGCGATCGGCGGCCCGAGCACGCTCGGCGCGTTGAAGGCGATCGAGTTCAGCCCGATCGCGTTGCCGAGATTCTCGCGCGGCACGAGCATCGGCACCCAGCTCTGGCGCGCCGGCGCGTCGAACGACTGCCCGGTCGCGCGGCCCGCCGCGAAGAGGAAGATCTCCCAGA
>CAZZZK010000051.1:11024-11706 GCA_964658555.1 Vulcanimicrobiota bacterium
GTCAGTGCGAGCGCGATCTCGAGGGCGTTGGTCACGAAGAGGACGCGCCGCCGCGGGAAGCGATCGGCGACGACGCCCGCGAGCGGCGAGAGCAGCACGACGGGGACCGCGGCCGAGGCGCCGAGCAATCCGACGTCGAGCGAGGCGGCGCGCGCGCTCCCGGCCAGCCGGACGACGAGATACCCGAGCGCCGTGAGCTGCATCCACGTCCCGAGGTTGGCGACGAGCAGCCCCGACCACAGCAGCCGAAAATCGCGGTAGCGGAACGGCGCGAGCAGCCCCGACGGGCGCCGCGGCGCGCGCGCTTCGAGCGCGAGGACCTCCGGATCGTCGAGCTTCACGCGCCCTCCCGCAGCGTCGCGGCGAGCGCGACGAGGTCGCTCGCGCCCGCGATCCCGGCCCGCGAGACGTCGAGCACGAGGTCGTACTCGCGCCGGTCGCCCCAGCGCAGGTCGAAGCGATCCCGGGCGAACTTGCGGCGCGCGGCGTCCGTGCGTTCGATATCCGCCCGCGCCGCCTCGGGTGCGAGCCCGAAGGCCTCGACCAGCCGGGCCGCGCGCCACGCGACGGGCGCCCAGAGAAACACGCGCACGACGTCGGGCTGCGAGCCGAGCACGGCGCCCGCGTTGCGGCCGAGGAAGACGGCGCGCCCGGCCTCGGCCCGCTCCCGGATCGTCCGCTC
>CAZZZK010000052.1:0-11653 GCA_964658555.1 Vulcanimicrobiota bacterium
CGAAACGATCATCGCGAAAGTTCTGCACGGCGCCGCCGCGCCGAAATGGAGCACCATCGATCCGCAGTCGTTCGCGTACGACCCCGACGTGATGAGATATCCGTTCGATATCGCGAAGGCGAACGCGCTTCTGGACGGAGCCGGCTGGCATCGCGACGGGAGCGGCGTGCGCGGCAAAGACGGCCGGACGCTGCACTTCTCGTTCGTCGTCGGCGCCGGCAGCGCGACCTACACGCTGATGATCGAACTGATCCGCGCGACGTGGAAACAGATCGGCGTGACCTTCGATCTCAAGTCGTTTCAGACCGATCTCTTGTTCGGGCCGATTCAGAGCGGCGGGATCGTTCAATCGGGTAAATTCGACATCGTCGCGTTCCAATGGGGCGATACCGCCGATGCGACGGGCGCGATCAATCTCTATTCCTCGAAGCTCATTCCGCCGGGCGGCCAGAACGATCTGCGCTACCGCAACGCCGAGGTGACGCGGCTGCTCGAAGAGGCGTCGGGAACGATCGATCGCGCGGTGCAGAAGCGCGCGCTCGACCGGGTGCAGGTCATCATGGCGCGCGAGAGCCCGACGATCCCGATCGCGCAGGCCGTGCAGCTGAACGCGGTCAACACCGATCTCAAAAATTTCGATCCCAATTCGGAAGACCCGTTCAACGACATGATGGCCGTCGATATCTAGGCGCTCCTGCGAGGGCATCCGTCGCAACGTCGCTCGACGCGCGCGCTCGTTTGCAACGGGATCGTCTGCGGAACGAACCGTCGTATGCCCAAAGCAATTCAACTCGATCGATACGGCGGGCTCGACGTTCTCGAGATCGTCGAGCGTGCGAAGCCGACCCCGGGTGCCGGCGAGATCGTCGTACGCGTCGTCGCGGCCGGAACGAATCCGGGCGAGATTTCGATCCGCGAAGGCTATCTCGAGGACATGTTCCCGATGGAGTTTCCGTTCGGGCAAGGGACCGATTTCGCCGGGCGCGTCGAGTCGGTCGGACCGGGCGTGACGGAGTTCGCCGCGGGCGACGACGTCGTCGGGTGGAACCACGAGCGTTCCGCACAAGCCGAGTACGTCGTGTCGGAGGCCGCGAACCTCATCGCGAAGCCGCCGAGCTTGGATTGGTATCGAGCCGGCAGCATGTTCGTCGCCGGCACGACCGCCGTGGCTGCCGTGCGCGCGGTCGGTCTCAACGCGGGCGAGACCGTCGCCGTCAGCGGCGCGGCGGGCGGCGTCGGGTCGCTCGCGGTGCAATTCGCACGACGCGCCGGCGCGCGCGTCCTCGGCATCGCGAGTACGGGGAGCGCGGCGTTCCTGCGATCGGTCGGCGTCGAGCCGATCGCCTACGGTGACGGCTTGGCGGACCGGTTGCGCGCGGCGGCCCCGAAGGGCATCGACGCGTTCATCGATCTGTTCGGAGACGGATACGTCGCCCTCGCGCTCGAGCTCGGTGTGAAAAAAGAGCGCATCGACACGATCATCGATTTCGAAGCGGCACAGAAATACGGCGTCAAGACGGACGGCGGTGCGGCGGCGACGGATCGCGAGACGCTCTCGTCGATCGCGGAGCTCGTGGCCTGGGGTACGATCGTCATGCCGATCGCCGCGATCTATCCGTTCGACCGTTTCCGCGACGCCTACGTCGAACTCGCGAAGCGGAAGTCGAACGGCAAGATCGTCCTCGCCGTCGACCCGCAGCTCGCCGAACCGCTGCATCCGGCGAGTCATCCGTGATACGGATGAAACGGTCGAGATGGGAGCGTGACTCCTCCGGCGCTTAAGAAGAGTACACGCCGACGGTCGACGTCCCGCCGTATCGTACGAACGCGCTTGTCGAGCAGATGCGACACGGCATGGGAGCGATGCTCGCACGCGAGCGATACGGCACTATTGCTGCGACGAACGTGAAAGCGTACGCAGCGGCTCCCGTTGCGGACCGCGAAGGCGTCGCGAATCGGTCGCCAAAGACGTATCCGGTGCAATCACCGACGACGAGCGCGAACGACTCGCAACGCCCCACGATCATGAAAGGCGTGACGCTACCCGGCAATTCGACGGTCGAATTCCGCGAGCAGCCGGTCCCCGTTCCCGGGCACGGTCAGGTACTCGTCGCGATCGAAGCGTCGAGCATCTGCGGCAGCGATATTCGGGCGATCTATCGCGAGCATCTCGGCACGGGTGACGAAGCGTATCGCGACGTGATCGCGGGGCACGAACCGTGCGGCCGGATCGTCGAGGCGGGGCCGGGCTGCAAGCAATTTCGAGCGGGCGATCGCGTCATCGTCTATCACATCAGCGGCTGCGGCGTCTGCGACGACTGCAAGGCCGGTTACATGATCTCGTGTACGTCGCCGCTCCGCGCGGCGCACGGCTGGCAGCGCGACGGCGGCCACGCGCCGTACATGCTCGCCGAGGAGAACACGTGCATCCGCTTACCGGACGACCTGTCGTACGTCGACGGCGCGCTCGTCTCGTGCGGCTTCGGGACGGCGTGGGAAGCGGTCACGCGCATGCGGGTCAGCGGTTACGATCGGTTGCTCGTGACCGGGCTCGGGCCCGTCGGCCTCGCCGCCGCGATGCTCGGCCGCGCGCTCGGCGCGCACCACGTGATCGGCACCGATACGAGCGCCGACCGCCGCGCGCTCGCCGTGACGCTCGGCGCGGTCGACGACGCGATTCCCGCCGATGCCGACGCGCTCGCGCGCATCCACGAGGTCACGGGCGGCAAGGGCTGCGAGGCGAGCATCGATTGCTCGGGGGCTCCCGCCGCGCGCACGCTCGCGCTACAAGGGACGCGCCACTGGGGCCGATGCGCCTTCGTCGGCGAGGGAAACGACGTGCGGTTCGACGTCTCGCCGCTGCTCATCCATCCGCAGATCACGCTCTTCGGATCGTGGGTGACCTCGCTCCCGCACATGGCGGATCTCGCGGAACGCCTCGCGCGCTGGGGCGTGCACCCCGAGACGACCGTGACGCATCGCTTCGCGCTCGGCGAAGCCGCCGAAGCCTATCGCATCGCCGACGAAGGCCACTCCGGCAAGGTCGTCATCACGCCCGCGTGAAGCCGCCCGCCGTTCGTGCGCCGCGTCGGCGTATCGCGGCTACGGCGGCGAGAGAAGCTGCTGCAGCCGCTCGGCCGCGGTCTCGGGGGTGATGTCCCGCTGCGGCATGCCGAGCAGCTCGAAGCCGACCATGTATTTTCGAACGCTCGCGGAGCGCAAGAGCGGCGGAAGATAATGTGCGTGCGCGTGCACGCCGGAGCGATCCGTCGAGGCGTTTCCCGGCGCCGGAGCGCCGGCGATCGTCTCCGTCGGTTGCTGATGGAAGCCCATCGAGTAGGGGAAGGCGACGTCGAACACGCGGTCGTACGCGCGCGTGAGCACGCCCATCGCATCCGCGAGCGCGTCGCGTTCGCCGGGCGCGAGATCGGCGAGCGAGCCCGCGTGGCGGCGCGGGACGACGAGCGTTTCGAACGGCCACACCGCCCAGAACGGCACGAGCACGACGGCGCCGTCGTTCGCGTAGACGATCCGCTCGCCGAGCGCGAGCTCGCGTGCGACGTAGTCGCAGAGGACGCACGCGCCGCCGTGCGTCGCGGCGTAGGCGGCGCTCGCGGCGCGTTCTTTCGCGGGCTCGTTCGGGATCGTCTGCGTCGCCCATATCTGCGAATGCGGATGCGGATTGCTCGCACCCATCGCGCCGCCGCGGTTCTCGAAGATCACGACCGACGCGATTTCGGGCTCGGCACCGAGCCGCGCGTATTCGTCCGCCCACGCGTCGATCACCGCACGGATCTCGGGGATCGACATCTGCGAGACCGAGAGATCGTGTCGCGGCGAGAAGCACACGACGCGACAGCGGCCGCGTTCGGTGCGCGCGACCAGCAGATCGTCTCCGGCAGATTCGCGTTTCGCGCGAGACGCATCGCCCGGGCCGACGTCCCGCTCGACGGTCCCGGCGCGATCGAAGCCCTGGCCCCCTTCGGCGACGTCCGGCAACAGTGCGGCGTAATCGTTATCGAAGACGAACGTTTCGTCGTATGCGGGATTGCGCTCGCCGCCCGCGCGTTCGTTGCCGGGGCAGAGATAGCACGCCGGATCGTAGCGCAACGTCGTCTCGCGCGCGGGCGCCGTCGATTCGCCTTGCCACGGGCGCTGCGTGCGTTGCGGCGAGACGAGGATCCACTCGCCCGTCAACGCGTTACGTCGCCGGTGCGGTCGCGATCGCCAGTCCGCGTCGCTCACGAGACGCGTCCCACTCCGGCGGCTCCGACGCCCTGATAGATCGCGGGCTCGATCCCGGTCGCCGCGCGGTACGCCGGCGCCGCGTATGCGACGAACGCATCGACCTCGTCGCGCGCGACGAGGTTGACGGTGCTCCCGCCGAAGCCGCCGCCCGTCATCCGCGCACCGTACACGCTCGGCCCGAACGCACGCGCGATCCCGACCATCGTATCGACTTCGGGGGCGCTGATCTCGTAATCGTCGCGCATGCTCGCGTGCGACGCGTCCATCGCGCGTCCGAACGCCGCGAGATCGCCCGCGGCGAGATCGTGCGCCGCGGCGACGGTGCGCGGACTCTCGGTGACGATGTGGCGGCAGCGCCGATAGACGACGTCGGAGAGATCCGCGCGCGCGGCTTCGAGCTGCGCGAGGGAAACGTCGCGCAACGCAACGATACGCGGGTAGCGGACGCGCAGCCGCGCGACACCTTCCTCGCACTCCGCCCGCCGCGCGTTGTAGCCGCCCGTCGCGTGATCGTGCTTCACCATCGTGTTGCAGACCACGAACGTTGCTTCCGACGGCAGCGCGACGTTCTCGAACGCGAGCGACCGCGTATCGAGCAGCAGCGCGCATCCGTCGCGCGCGTTCGCGGAGACGAACTGATCCATGATCCCGACGTTCGCACCGACGTGCTCGCGCTCGGCGCGCTGCGCGGCCCTCGCGAGCGCCGCGCGGTCGACGGCGAGGCCGGCCATATCGAGCACCGCGAAGCCGACCGCGACGCCGAGCGAGGCCGACGAGCTCAGCCCGGCACCGATCGGCACGTCGCTCTCGATCTCGAGATCGAGCCCGCACAGCGACGCACCGTCGCGCCGGAGTTCGATCAGCATGCCGCGCACGAGATCGCTCCAGACGTGCTCGGGCCCGGGCTCGAGCGCGTCGAGATCGAACGTCGGCCGGCCGTTGAAGCCGTCCGAGATCACGGAGACCCGGCGATCGCCGCGCGGCGTCGCGGTCACGCGCGTCGCGTACGCCATCGCGGCCGGCAGCACGAAGCCGTCGTTGTAGTCGGTATGCTCGCCGATGAGATTCACGCGCCCGGGCGCCCGATAGGTGCGAGCCGTCCGCGAGGCGTTCGCCGCGCTCACGCGGCCGAGAAGCGAAAGACGGTCGACGACCGGAACGGTTCGTCCGGACGCAGCACCGTCGACGGGAACGACGGACGATTCGGCGCGTCGGGAAAGCCTTGCGTTTCGAGCGTGAACGCATCGCCCTGGCGGTAGAGCGTGCCGCTCGGACCGCGGATCGCGCCCGTGAGCTTGTTCGCGGTGTAGAACTGCAGGCCGGGCTGATCCGTCTCGCATTCGACGATGCGGCCCGAGCGCGGCGCCCGCACGCGCGCGGCGAGCGCGAGGCCGTCCGCACGTCGTTCGGAGCGCTCGCGCCCCAGCACCCAATTGTGATCGTAGCCGTCGGCGTAGGCGAGCTGATCGTCGTCGGCGGCGCGGATACGTTCGCCGATCGTGTGCGGCGTGCGGAAATCGAACGGCGTCCCCGCGACGTCGCGCGATTGGCCGAGCGGGATCGACGCCGCATCGGTCGGCACGAAACGGTCGGCGAAGATCTCCACGTCGTGATCGTAGACGCAGCCCGCCGATTCGCCTTCGAGATTGAAGTACGAGTGGTTCGTGACGTTTACGACGGTCGGGGCGTCCGTCGTCGCCTCGTAGTCGATGCGAAGGGCGTTCGCTTCGACCGCGTAGGTGACGTCGAGCGTTACGCGTCCGGGGAACCCCTGATCGCCGTCCGGACTGACGTGCCGAAGCGTGACGGATCGCGCGTCGTCGCGAACGACCGCGAAGGTCGCGAGGTTGAAGCCGAACGATCCGCCGTGCAGCGTGTTCGCGCCGTTATTTTGCGGCAACCGGTACGCGACGCCGTCGAGAACGAACGAACCGTTCGCGATACGGTTGGCGTAGCGGCCGATCGTCGCGCCGAAATACGTCGTCCCCGTCCGATAGGCGTCGAGCGATTCGAAGCCGAGCACGACGTTCGCGAACGCACCGTCGCGATCCGGAACCTCGAGCGCGAGCAGATGCGCGCCGTACGCGGAGACGTACGCGCGGATGCCGTCGTGCTCGAGCGTGAACAACGGAACGTCGGCTCCGCCGAGCGTGCGGAAGCGCGAATCGTCGATTACTTTACCGCGCCGAGCGAGAGGCCGCGAACCAGCGCGCGCTGCGCGCTCCAGCCGGCGATCAAGACCGGCAGCACCGCGAGCGTCGATGCGGCCGACATACGCGCCCAGAAGAGCCCCTCGCTCGTCATGAAGCCCGCGATGTAGACCGGCAGCGTCGAGGTGTGCGGCCCCGAGAGGTTGACGATGATGAAGAACTCGTTCCACGCGAAGATCAGCGAGAGCAGCGCCGTCGCCGCGATCCCGGGCGATGCGAGCGGGAGCGCGACGGACCAGAGCGTGCGCCAGAGCCCGGCGCCGTCGATGCGCGCCGCCTCGATCAGCGCGACCGGAATCTCCGAGAAGAACGAGCGCATCATGTAGATGACGAGCGGCAGGTTGAACGCCGCGTATTCCAAGATCATCCCGGCGTTCGTATCGAAGAGCCCGACCTTTTTGAAGATGATGATGAGCGGCACGATGACGCCGACGATCGGGAACATCTTCGTCGAGAGGATCCACGAGAGCGTCCCCGCCGTCCCTTCGAGCGGGAACATGCCGAGCGCGAACGCCGCCGGGATCCCGAGCACGAACGCGAGGAGCGTCGACCCGACCGCGATCGTCACCGAGTGTTCGAAGAACGAGAGATAGTCGGCATTGGTGAGCGCGTTGTGGAAATTCTCGAACGTCGGCGTGAAGAGCAGCGCGGGCGGCAGGGCGATCGCGGTCGACTCGGTCTTGAGCGCGGCGAGCGCCGTCCAGAAGATCGGGAAGAACATCGCGAGGACGAGGGCGTACGTCAGAACGTTGAGGCCGATGTTTCCGGCGCGACCGTTCATCAGGCGGCGACCCCGCTGCGGAACGAGCGGAGCATGAGGCGGATCAGCAGCGCCGCGATGACCGATGCGATCACGACGGCGCAGACGCCCTGCGCCGATGCCGAGCCGACGTCGTTCGATTGCGAGATCGTCTGGAAGACGTAGTACGGGATCGTCGTCGTCGCCGAGCCCGGGCCGCCTTGCGTCGCGACGTAGATCTCGCCGAAGAGCTGCAGCACGTAGACGGTCGCGAGCAGCACGGCGAGTTCGACGTAGGTCTGCACGAGCGGCAGCGTGATGTAGCGGAATTCGCTCCAGCCCTCCGCGCCGTCGAGATGCGCCGCTTCGAGGACGTCGTCCGGAACCGACTGCAGGCCCGCGAGGATGATGAGCATCATGAACGGCGTCCATTGCCACGTCGACATCGCGATGATCCCGAGCTTCGGATACGTGCTGAGCACGTCGATGCGCGGCAGATGCGCCGTCACGCCGAGCCACGTCAGCAATCCGAAGACGGGGTTGAGCAGCAGGTTCTTCCACACGACCGCGTTGACGGTCGGCATCACGAAGAACGGTGCGATCGCGAGCGAGCGCGCGATGCTGCGCAGCGGAAACGTCCGATTGAGCAGCAACGCGAGGATGAGGCCGAGCACGAGCGAGCAGACGATGATCCCGAGCGTGATCGTCACGAGGTTGAGCACGGACTCGCGAAAGATCGCGTCGTGCAGGATCGTGTACGCGAAATTCGAGAGGCCGACGAAGGTGACGCCGAGTTCGGGCGACGTCAGGACCCAGCGATGCACGCTGTACCAGAGCGTGAGCACGAACGGCGCCTGCGTGAGCACGATGAGATAGAGCACGGCCGGCGCGATGAAGAGCAATCGCACCGGTCGCGAGATCGTCACTTGAGGTAACCCGCCTGCTGCATGGCGTGCTCGGTATACTGCTGCGACGTCTGCAGCTGCTGATCGACGGACGCCGTGCCCGCGATCGCGGCCGAGAGATTCTGCGTCACCTGCGTTCCGATATTCTGGAACTCCGGGATACCGACGAACTGCACGCCGACGTAGGGGACTTTCTTGAGCGTCGAATGCGTCGGATCGGCGCTCTGCATCGACGAGAGGACGATATCGCCGTAGGGCGCGGCCTTTTTGTAATCGGCGTTCGCGTACGTCGAGATACGCGTCCCGGGCGGCACGTTGCCCCAGCCCTTTTGCGAGGCGATGAGCGCGATGTATTTCTTATTCGTCGCCCACGTCAGGAACTTGAACGCTTCGTCCTTGTGCTTCGACGACGATTCGAGCGCGAGCGTCCACACCCAGAGCCAATGCGACCCGAGCGGCGTGGCCTTGGTCGGCGCGTACGCGAAGCCGACGTCCTTCGCGACCTTCGACGTCTTCGGATCGGTCACCTGACCCGCGGCCGAGGTGGCGTCGACCCACATCGCGACCTTGCCTTGCGCGAAATCGGTCTCGCATTCGGTGAAGCCGGCCGACGACGCGCCGGGCTCGCCGTACTGCTTGACGAGGTTGACGTAGAAGGCGATCGCGTCGTTCGTCGGACTCGTCGTGAGCTGCGGCTTCCACGACATGTCGAACCACGATCCGCCGAACGTATTGATCACGGTCGTGAGCGGCGCGCCCATCTCGCCCCAACCCGGCAGCCCGCGCAGGCAGATGCCGTACTCGTTCTTCGACGGATCGCTCAGCGTCTTTGCGAAGCCCGCGATCTGATCCCACGTCGGATGCGCCGGCATCGTGAGGTGATGCGCCGCGAAGATCGCCTTATTGTAGAACGTCATCGAGCTCTCGCCGTAAAACGGGACCGCGTAGAGATCGTTGTTATACGAGATCGCCTTCTTGACGTTCCCGATGAGATCGGCCTGATCGTAGTCCGCCTGGTCCGCGGAGCTCATCTTCGAAAAATACGGCGCGAGATCGACGATCCACTTATTCTTCGCGAAGTTCGGCACTTCGTACGTGCCGACCGTCGCGAGGTCGAACTGTCCGCCGCCGGTCGCGACGTCGGCCGTGACCTTCTGGCGCAGCGTGTTCTCGGGCAGCGTCTCGAAGTTGACCTTGATCCCGGTCTTGCTCGTGAAGTCGGTCGCGGCGTTCTTCATGTCGACCATCTGCGGGTTGTTGACCGTCGCGACCGTGAGCGTCACGCCGTTTCCCGAACCCGAGGACGCCGAGCCGTCGGCCGACGGACTCGCGCCGCTCGACGACGAGTTGCCGCCCGAACACGCGCTCGTGAGGAAACCGGCGGCGAGGAGCGCCGCGACCGGGCGGAGACGTTGGAACATTGCGATGAGCCTCTCGATGGATACGCGCGCGAAGTCGCGCTACGCCGCTTGAGTGAGATCGTGAATCGTGTACGGCGCGGCCGGCCGGCGCGCGGGAAGCTACAGCGCGGCCGCCGAGGCGTAGGCGGCGGCGGGCGCGATGCGCAGCCCCGAGCCCGGATCGAAGAGGTGGATCTTCTCCGGGACGAGGGTCACGGCGACCGCGTCGCCGCCGTGCACCGGGACGTCGCCCGACACGCGCGCGACCAGCTGGCCGCCGTCGGAGAGATTGAGGAAAACGTACTGCTCCGCGCCCAGCGTCTCGATCACGTCGACCGTCGCCGCGAGCGTGTCGGGCCGGGCCGCGGCGTCGAACGCGAGCACGACGTCTTCGGGCCGGATCCCGAGCGTCACCGTACCGGCGGGTTCGGGCGCCCCGGCCGCGAGCGGGATCGCACCGGCCGTGCCGGGGCGGCGCGCGACGAGCCGGCCACCGTCGCGGACGACCGCGACGTCGAGGAAATTCATCTGCGGCGAGCCGATGAAGCTCGCGACGAAGACGTTATCGGGGCGATCGTCGAGATCGCGCGGCCGCGCGATCTGCTGCTCGACGCCGTCCTTCATGACGACGATGCGGTCGGCCATCGTCATCGCCTCGACCTGATCGTGCGTGACGTAGACGATCGTGCTCTTGAGGCGCTTGTGGAGCCGCAGGATCTCCGTGCGCGTCCCGACGCGCAGCTTCGCATCGAGATTCGAGAGCGGCTCGTCCATCAGAAAGACCGACGGCTCGCGAACGATCGCGCGCCCGAGCGCGACGCGCTGGCGCTGGCCGCCGGAGAGCGCCTTCGGCTTGCGATCGATCACCTTCGTCAGCCCGAGCAGCTCGGCCGTTTCGGTCACGCGGCGCTCGATCTCGGCTTTGTCGACCTTATGCAGCTTGAGCCCGAAGCGCATGTTGTCCGCGACGGTCATGTGCGGATAGAGGGCGTAGTTCTGGAAGACCATGCCGATGTCGCGGTCCTTGGGAGCGACGTCGTTGACGACGCGGCCGCCGATCGAGAGCGTCCCGCTCGTGATCGTCTCGAGCCCCGCGATCATCCGCAGGGTGGTCGTCTTCCCGCACCCGGACGGCCCGACGAGGACGAGGAATTCGCCGTCCGCGATCTCGAGATCGACCCGTTCGACGACCGACGTCGATCCGAACGATTTCGAAACGCCGTCGAGCGTGATGTGCGCCATGAACGATACTCCAAAGTACGAGCAGCAAGGATGCGCCCGCCAGCAACCGATTACATGATACGCGCCCGCAATTTTCTTTCCTATCCAGCGGGCGTTCGAGAAACGAGCGTTCGAATCGGGCTCAGAGCGAACCCCGCATTTTGATGTCGAGATAGGCGTCGAGCAGCGCCGTCGTGAGTTGGGGCGCGGGGACGTCGACGACGAGCACGCCGCGCGCGCGCAGCAGCGCGATCGCACGTGCGCGCTCGCCCGAGAGCGCGATCGCCACGGCGCTGCGATACGCCGCGTCGACGTCCGCCGGCGGCTCGGCGAGCGCGCTCGCGAGCGCCGTGTCGTTCATCAGCACGCAGAGCACGAGATGGTGCGGCGCGAGCGTTTCGATGCCCGCGAGAACGGCGGCCGACGCGACCGGATCGAAGATATCGGTGAAGAGCACGATGAGGCTGCGCTTGGGATTCGCGCGCCGCAGCGCGACGAACGTCGTTTCGTAGTCCGGCTCTTCGAGGCGCGGCTGCAGATCGAAGCTCGCCGCCGCGAGCGCTTCGAGCTGCGCGGCGCCGGGCCGCGGGGCGAGCGCGAGGAGCGGCTTCGCCGCGAAGGCGACGAGGCCGAGGTTGTCGCCCGCGGCGGCCGCGATCCGCGCGACCGAGAGCGCGGCCGTCAGGGCGTAATCGAACTTGCGCTGCGGCCCGATGCGCGGCGTCATCAGCCGCCCGCAATCGAGCGCGACGATCACGTTCTGGCTGCGCTCGACCTCGTATTGCGCGACCATCATCCGGCCGCGCCGCGCCGTCGCCTTCCAATCGACGGAGCGGAATCCGTCCCCCGGCAGATAGTCGCGCAGGCTCTCGAATTCGCTGCCGCTGCCGCGCAGGCGCATCCGGCGCAGACCCGCCGCGAGCAGCGAAC
>CAZZZK010000053.1:0-11133 GCA_964658555.1 Vulcanimicrobiota bacterium
GCGGTCTTCGTGATCGCCGGACTCTCGCTCTTCCATCCGCAGAATCTCACGCCGTTCGTGCCGCTCGGCTGGGGCAAGCTCGTCCCGTTCAGCGGCGGGGGCGGCCAGGGCGTCATCCCCGCGGCCGCGCTCGTCTTCTTCTCGTACATCGGATTCGATACGGCGACGACGACCGCGGAAGAATGCCGCACGCCGCAGCGCGACATCCCGCTCGGCGTCATCGGCGCGCTCGCGATCGGAACCGTCGTGTACTGCATCGTCGCGGTCGTCCTCGTCGGGATCGTTCCGTGGCGCCAGGTCAGCGAGACGGCCGCGCTCGAGGCGGCGATCGCGCCGCTGCACAATCCCTTCGTGAGCTGGACGATCACGGTCGGCGTGCTCGCGGGCACGACGAGCGTCGCGCTCTCGTCGCTGCTCGGCCAGACGCGGATCTTCTACGTGATGTCGCGCGACCGCATGCTGCCGGCGTTCGTCTCGAGCATCCATCCGCGATTCAAGACGCCGGCGACGATGACGATGCTCACGGGGACGGTCGTCGCGCTGCTGACGCTGATCGTGCCGCTCACGCAGCTGCTCAATCTCGTGAACATCGGAACGCTCGCGGCGTTCATCGTCGTGTGTTCGGGCGTCATCTACCTGCGCTACAAACGGCCCGACATTCCGCGCCCGTTCCGCTCGCCGTTCGTGCCGCTCTTCCCGATCCTCGGCATCGTGCTCTCGCTGATCCTCATCGTCTTCGGCCTCAGCCGCGATACGCTCGTCTGGTTCGTCGCATCGCTGTGCGTCGGGCTCATGATCTACTTCGCGTACGGTTTCCGAAAGTCGCGTCCCGACCTCATCATTTAACCGACGCCGTCAGACGTGCGGCCGCGCGTCGGTTCCGAACCGAACGACGGCCGGACCCGGACCCGCACCCGGCCGGTGCGGATACGCTTCGAAGATGCGCGCGAGCCCGGCCGCCGCCGCTCCCGTGCCGACGATCTCCGAAGCCGCGCGTGTCGGCTCGTCGACCGAGGTCCGCACGTTCCACGCGCCGCCGCGCATCGCACCGACGACGAGCCTCGTGACGCTCGGGATCCCCGTCGCGTTCGCGACCACGACGACGTCCTGCGGCGGATCGGCCGCGGCGCAGACGAGCGCGCCGAGGGCCTTCGCCCACGTCTCGTCGACGAGCACGACGGAGGCATCGCCGACGAAATCGGCGCGCGCCGGCAGCGTCAGCGTCCGGACGTTATCGGGCGGGACGCCGCGATAGAGCTCGACGAGCGCCTTGAGCTGCGCGTCGCCGAGCGGCGTCGAGACGTCCTTGCGCGCGAGCGCGACGAGGCGCGGGACCTTCACCCAGTTCTGCGGTTCGCCGAGCTCGCGAACGATCTCGTGGAGCACCTGCTGTTGCCGCCGCATCCGGCCCCAATCCGACTCGACGTCGTGCCGGTAACGCATGTATTCGAGCACCTGGCCGCCGCTGAGGAATTGTTCGCCCGCCTTGAGATGGATATGTAGGTTGCCGTAGCCGTCGTCGTAGTCCATCGCGTGCTCGACGTTCACGTTGATGCCGCCGATCGCGTCGACGATCTGCTTCGCGCCGGCCGGATCGACGGCGAGCGTCGAATCGACGTGCGTCCCGAGCATCCCGCCCACGAGCCGCGCCGTGAGCGCCGCGCCGCCGAGCCCGTAGGCGGCGTTGATCTTCTCGTGACCGTGCCCCGGGATCGCGACCCACGAATCGCGCGGGATCGAGATCAGCGTCGCGAGCCGCCGGTCGAGATCGAGATGCGCGAGGATGATCGTATCGGTATTGCCCTCGTCCGGCTGCGTGCCGACGATCAGGAAATTGAGCCGGCGCTTATGGAACGCCGCGCCGACGTCGTGCTCGGCGAAGTTCTGCGCGACGCCCTCGACGAGCGGCTCGCGAACGGCGCGAACAGCAAAAAAAATCGCGACGAGCGCGACGACGAGGGCTCCCGCGACGATCGGCGGACGGAGGAAACGCGAACGAGGCATCGCGCGTCGACTTCTTCTCGAAGCCGCGTTCCCCGGCTAGCCGAAGCGTTCCCGAGCCGGAAACGCCCGCCGTTATTGGCTCGCGTCGATACCGGGGACGGCGATGCCGGCCGTCATCACGTCGATGCTCTCATGGCCCGGCTCGAAGTCGACGCTCGTTCCGAGCGCGAGCGAGATCGCCGCGAGCGAGACCATCGTGCGGCCCCGAACCGCGAACGGCGCGTCGGCGAGCACCATCTTCTCACCGTTGAGTTCGATCTCTCTCGACCCGGCGCTCATCGCCATATGCGTACGGCCGCGCACGACCTCGATCTCACCCGTCTTCGGATCGACCTGCAGCCGCGCGCCGAGCCGCGACGCCATATCGCGAATCGGCAGGTACGCCGCATTCCCCGTCGTCACCGGCGGAACGTCGAAGGCGACGGGCTTTCCGTCGATGCGAATCGTGACCGGGCTCGAGAGCGCGGCGATCGTCGCGGCGAACGACGCGATCGCGACGGTCGCGACGATCGTTCTCGGGCTAGGAGACCGGTGCAAGAGACCTCCCGTGCGCGGTCTCGCCGATGAACTCCGGATAGACGTCGACGATGACCTTTTCGATCTCGACGCGCAGGGCCTCGAGCAGTTCGGCCTCGGGGAAGGTTCCGACGAGCTCGCCCTTGCGGAAGATCGCGCCCTTGCCCTTGCCGCCCGCGACGCCGACGTCGGCCATCTTGCTCTCGCCCGGGCCGTTGACGACGCAGCCCATGACCGCGACGCGAACGGGAGCTTCGTACTGCTTCGCGAGCGCTTCGACCTGACGCGCGAGATCGACGACTTCGATCTCGGCACGGCCGCACGACGGACACGCCGTGATGTCGAAGCCCTTCTCGCGGATGCCGAGCGCCTTGAGGATGCCCCAGCAGACCGGCACTTCTTCGATCGGATCGGCCGCGAGCGAGCAGCGCAGCGTATCGCCGATCCCTTCCCATAGCAGCACGCCGAGGCCGATCGCGGATTTGATCGTCCCCTCGCGCGGCAGGCCGGCTTCCGTCACGCCGAGATGCAGCGCGTAGGGCGTCCCGCGTTCGGCGAGCGTCTTATCGGCGAGGCGATAGACCTGAATCGTCGTCGGGACGTCGTGCGCCTTGAGCGAGATCACGATATCGGTGTGGCCCATGTCTTCGAGGATCTCGACGTGCCGCAGGGCACTGCGGACCATCGCCTCGGGCGTATGACCGTATTTCTTCTCGAGGTCGGCCGCGAGCGAGCCCATGTTCACGCCGATGCGAATCGGCGTTCCCATCGACTTCGCGAGGGAGACGACTTCGCGGGTCTTCACCGGGTCCGTGATGTTGCCCGGATTGAGCCGCAGCTTCGCGACGCCCGCTTCGAGTGCGGCGAGGGCCATGCGGTGATCGAAGTGGATATCCGCGACGATCGGAACGGGCGAGCGCGCGACGATTCCGGGCATACCGGCGGCATCGGGCGCGTCTTTCACGGTGACGCGAACGACCTCGCAGCCCGCCGCGGCGAGCCCGTAGATCTGCTCGAGCGTTTTATCGACGTCCGCGGTATCGGTCGTCGTCATCGACTGGACGACGACGGGATGGGTGCCGCCCATCCAGACTTTTTTCGCGCCGCTCGACCACTTGGATTTGTTCTCGAGCAGAATCGGCTTCGATTCGCGCCGCAGCCGGACCATCAGAACGCCCCCTTGCCGGAAACGATGTTCGAGATGTCGTGGAAGGCGACGAAGACCATCAGTACCATCAATACCGCAAACCCGGCAACGTGCACGAAGGCTTCGCGCTCCGGCCCGACGGGCTTTCCGCGCAGCATCTCCGCGACGATGAAGACGCCGCGACCGCCGTCCAGCGCCGGGAACGGCAGCAGGTTGATCAGCCCGAGCGCGATCGAGATCATCGCCGCGAGTTGGAGGTACGGGCCCCAGCCGAGATCCTGGTAGGACGCCGCGGCGCGCTCCATACCGATCGGCCCGGAGATGCTCGCGCCGGCCTCCTTCGGATGGCGGATCAGAGCCGCATAGCCGCCGATCTGCCCCGTGATCGCGTTGTAAAACTCATTCCCCGCGACCGGGATCGCCGCGAAGAATCCGACGCGTTCGAACTCCGGAATCCGTACGAATCCGATTCGGCCGACCGTCTTTCCGGCGACCTTGACCGCCGTCGGCACGATCCGCTCCGTCCGCGAGGTACCGTGATGGCTGAACGTCACCATGAGCGGCGTCCTCGCCGACGCCTGGATCTTCTTTACGAGCGTCTCGCCGTTCGTGTAGGCGACGCCGTCGATCGCGTCGATCTGATCGCCGAACTGCATCCCCGCCTTCGCGGCGGGGGAGCCCGCCGATACGGGCCCGATCTTCGTGCTGAAGTGATCGGAGGCGACGCCGAACATGACGGCTCCGACGAACAGGATCGCGTACGCGAGGATGAAGTTCGCGACCGGGCCCGCGACGATGATCGAGAGCCGCTGCCAGGTCGTCTTCGCCTGGAAGTTGTCGGAGGCGTCGCGCTCGCTCTTGGTCGGTTTCGCGTTCGCGTCGTACGAGCGCACCGCGCTCGGGCGCTCGAGCGTGGCGATCCCGCCGCCGTATCCGGGATGCGGCGCGACGGCGGCCGGCGCGTTCGCGCCCGCGCTCTCGGCGAGGTACTCGCGCTGCTGCTCGGCCTCGCTGACGTTCGCATCCTCGCCCTGCATCGCGCAGTAGCCGCCGATCGGCAGCAGGTTGAGGCGATAGTTCGTGCCGCTTCGCGGCGAGGTCCACTTGAAGAGCGTCGGCCCGAAGCCGACCGCGAAATCGTTGACCCGGACGCCGTTGAGCCGCGAGAGCACGAAGTGACCCGCCTCGTGCAGGACGACCAGCACGGAGAGCATCACGAGGAAGACGACGATCTTCTCGATTCCGTCGAGCGAAGGAAGCGCGAACGCGATCATATCCTCTTTCATTATCGGCATTATTTCGTCGAACCCGCGAATCGGGCCTCGACGGCGGCTCGGGCGAACGCGCGGGCCTTCTCGTCCGCCGTTCGGACCGACGCGAGGGAAAGCGGTTCGTCGGGCGTCGCGCGGAGCGCCGCCGCGACGATCTCGGGGATCGCGCCGAATCGCACGTCGCCGCGGACGAACGCCGCGACCGCGATCTCGTTCGCCGCAGAGAGCGCGGCCGGAGCCACGCCGCCGCGACACAAGGCCTCGTAGGCGAGGCAAAGGCACGGGAAGCGTTCGAGGTCCGGCGGTTCGAACGCGAGCGTCGCGCCCGCGGCCTCGGGTGCGGCTCCGAGCGCGGCGAGCGCGGCCGACCGCTCGCGATCGGGGAGCCGGTCGGGATAGGCGAGCGCGTAGCCGATCGGCAGGCGCATGTCGGGCGGTGCGAGCTGCGCCTTCACGTTGCCGTCGGTGAAGACGACGAAGCCGTGCGCGACCGATGTCCGGTGCACGAGCACGTCGATTCGGTCCGCGGCGACGCGGAACAGCCGGCTCGCCTCGATCACCTCGAGGCCCTTGTTCATGAGCGACGCGGAATCGACGGTGTTCTTCGTCCCCATCTGCCACGTCGGGTGGCGCAGTGCATCGGCGACCGAGGCGTTCGCGATCCGCTCCGCGTCCCACGCCCAGAACGGGCCGCCCGAGGCGGTCAGGACGATGCTCGCGACGCGATCCTTCGGCTCCCCGACGAGACATTGAAAGATCGCGCTGTGCTCGGAATCGACCGGGACGATCTCGGCCCCCGAACGCTCGGCCGCGGCGACGAAGAGCTCGCCCGCCGCCACGATCAGCTCCTTATTCGCGACCGCGATGCGGATGCCGCGCTCGACCGCGGCGAAGACCGCTTCGAACGCGACCGCACCGTCGGTCGCCGCGACGACGACGCCCGCGTCCGATTCCGTCGCCACGGCGAGTAAGCCCGCGGTACCCGCGAGCACGCGCGTCGACGCGGGGAGTTCCGCGCGCAGCGCCGCGACGTCGGCCGCGTTCGCGCACGACACGATCGCGGGCTCGAAGCGCTTCGCCTGCGCGACGAGCTCCGCCGTGCGCGAGCCGGCGGCGAGCGCGACGATCCGGAAGCGGTCTGGATGGCGCGCGACGACGTCGAGCGTCTGCGTGCCGATCGACCCCGTCGAGCCGAGAATCGCTACGTTTTTGCGCATGCGCACCCGTTGGACGGCGGGCGGATGCGGCCCCCCGAAGCGTGCGCCGCATCGTTCACGAGTGAACGATGTGTCCCGTCAGGTAGAGGCCCGCGTAGAACGCGATGCCGCCGAGCGTATACGAATCGTAGCGATCGAGGATCCCGCCGTGCCCGGCCATCAAGCGTCCCGCATCCTTGACGTGCGCGTCGCGCTTGAAGGCGGATTCGACGATGTCGCCGATCTGCGCCGCGACGCTCGTCAGCGCGCCGACGAACAGTCCTTGCCACCACGCGATGCCGAGCGCGGGAGAGAGCCCGAACGCGCCGCAGACGAGCGTCGTCGCGACGAAGCCGCCGATCGCGCCCTCCCAGGTCTTGCGCGGGGAGATCGAGGTCAGCGGATGCTTGCCGATCCGCGAGCCGACGAGCATCGCGAAGATGTCGGTGAACGCGATCGCGACGATGCTCTCCGCGAGATAGGCCGCACCGAAGTGCGGCTGATTGCGCAGCACGAGAAAGTACGAACCGAGCCAGCCGATGTAGAGCACGCCGAACACCGTGAAGGCGCTGCGTGCGAAATAGCCCTGTCGATCTCCGCCGAGCGAGAACGCGAGCGCCGAGACGATCGTGACGACGAGCAGCGCGGTGCCGTACGCGTGCTGCACGCCGCGCGCGGTCAGGACGAGATAGCACGAAACCGCGACCGCCGCCACGGGAACGTTCAGCGGTTGACCTTTTCGCTCGGTGAGGCCGTAGAGTTCCCACAGCGACGCCAGGCAGACGAAGAGCAGCACCGCCGCGAACGACCAGACGGTCGCGATCGACGCGAAGACGAGCGTCGCGAGGGCGAGCCCGCTCGCGACGCGGCGCGCCATATCGGAGCTCGCCGCCCGCGCGTCGCGCGCCGCCGTCGTCATCGCGCCCCGGGTGCGGAGCGCTCGGAGACGGTCGCGAGCGCCCGCGCGAACTCGTCGGGGCCGAAATCGGGCCACAGCGTCTGCGTCAGGTAAAGTTCGGCGCCCGCGAGCTGATAGAGCAGGAAGTTCGAGAGGCGCGACTCGCCGCCCGGCCGGATCAACAGCTCGGGATCGGGCAGCCCGGCCGTCGCGAGGTACGACGCGAAGGTCGCTTCGTCGAGCGCGTCCGGATCGACGTCGCCGCGTTCCGCGTCGCTCGCGATACGCGCGACCGCGAGCGCGAGTTCGGCGCGCGAACTGTAGTTGACCGCGAGGTTGAGCAGCAGCCCCGTATTCTGCGCCGTCTTCGCCATGAGGCCGTCGAGCGCGCTGCGCGACGCGCGCGGAAGCGCCTCGTACGCACCGATGACGCGCACCCGCACGTTGTTGCGATGCAGCTCCGCGAACTCGTTCTGCGCGAAGTAGACCGCGAGGTCGAGCAGCAGCGAGATCTCCGTCGAATCGCGTTTCCAGTTCTCGGTCGAGAAACCGTACACGGTCAGCATCTCGACGCCCGCGTCGCTCGCGGCGCGCGTGATGTGCCGCAGCGCCACCATTCCGCGGCGGTGACCCTCGACGACGGGCAGCCGGTGCGCCTTCGCCCAGCGGCGATTCCCGTCCATGACGATCGCGACGTGGCGCGGCGTCATGCGGGCAGCCGTTCGTACCGTTCGTAGCCGGCGACGATCTCGGTCCGCTCGCCGCTCGCGGCGATGCGCAGTACGCGCAGAACGCCGACCCCGAGTGCGGCGAAGGGCGGCCGGAGGACGACGAGGCGGAGCGGCCGGTCTCCCAAGCGCTCGCGAACCTCACGTTCCGGGAGGAGCGTGAGGTCGATCTCGGAGCGGTCGGACGACGAGTATTCGTTCACGCGCGCGGCGGAGGTCAGACCTCCATGATCTCCTTCTCTTTGCTGACGACGAGGCTGTCGACGTCCTTGATCGCCTTATCGGTCAGCTTCTGAACCCGCTCGGCGGAGCGCTTGTTCTCGTCTTCCGTGATCGTCGCGTCTTTGAGCAGCGCCTTGATCTCGTCGACGCTCTTGTGGCGGATGTTGCGGACCGCGACCTTGCCGTCTTCGGCCTTCTTTCGAATCACCTTGACGAGGTCTTTGCGGCGATCTTCGGTGAGCGGCGGGATCGTCAGGCGGATGTTCGAGCCGTCGATGTTCGGCGAGAGTCCGAGATCGCTCTTCTCGATCGCCTTGCGGATCGAGCCGATCGTGTTGCGATCGAACGCGGCGATCTGCAGCGAGCGCGCGTCGGGCGTACTCACGGTCGCGACCTGCTTGATCGGCACCATCGCACCGTACGCCTCGACCTGAATGCGGTCGAGCAGTGCGGGCGAGGCGCGGCCCGTGCGAACCGACGCGAAATCGTTGCGCGTCGCCTCGATCGCCTTGAGCATCCGCTGCTCCGTCGCCTTGAAGATCTCGTCGAGTTCGCTCATGACGACACGTTCTCCATCAGAACGGGCGCCTCTGCCCGCGATCCGACGAACGTGCCGATCCGCTCTCCGAAGACGGCGCGCCGGATGTTCCCGGCGACGTTCATATCGAAGACGAGGATCGGTAGCGCGTTATCCATGCAGAGCGTGAGCGCGGTGCTGTCCATGACCTGCAGCCCGCGCTGCAGGACCTCGAGATAATCGAGCGACTCGAAGCGCGTCGCCGTCGGATCGAGCTTGGGGTCGGCGGTGTAGATGCCGTCGACCTTCGTCGCCTTCAGGATGACGCGAGCGCCGATCTCGACCGCGCGCAGCGCCGCCGTCGTATCGGTCGTGAAGTACGGATTGCCGGTCCCGGCTCCGAAGATCACGACCCGGCCCTTCTCGAGATGCCGCATCGCGCGCCGCCGGATGTAGGGCTCGGCGATCTGCTGCATCTGGATCGCCGTCTGTACCCGCGAGGCGACGCCGATCCGTTCGAGCGCGTCCTGCAGCGCGAGCGCGTTGATGACGGTCGCGAGCATCCCCATGTAATCGGCGTTCGCGCGGTCCATGCCGGCCGCTTCGTGAGCCTTGCCGCGCCAGATATTCCCGCCGCCGACGACCACGGCGACGGAGACGCCCGCGCGGGCGACGTCGGCGATCTGTTCGGCCATCCACGACGTCGTCTCGACGTCGACGGAGCTCTCGTCACCGGCGAACGCCTCGCCGGAGATCTTCAAGAGGACGCGGGAATACGCGGCTCCCTCACTCACCCAGCGCGAATTTCGCGAAGCGCCGGATCGCGATCTTCTCACCGAGCACGCCGACGACGCCCGCGACGAGTTCGGCGATCGTGACGTCGTCGTTCTTGATGAACGGCTGCTCGAGCAGAACGTTTTCCTCGTACCACTTGTTGAGCTTGCCTTCGACGATGCGGTCGACGACGTTCGCGGGCTTGCCCTCGGCCGCTTTCGCGAACTCGGCGCGCAACGGCGCGATCTCGGCCTCGGAGACCTCGTCGCGCGAGAGGTATTTCACGGGCGTCGCGGCGATGTGCATCGCGACGTCGCGCACGAGCTCGGCGTAGCGCTCGTTCCGCGCGACGAAATCCGTCTCGCAGTTGATCTCGACGAGGACGCCGATCTTTCCGCCGACGTGGATGTACGAGCCGACGAGGCCCTCGTTCGCGGTCCGCTCGGCCTTTTTCGCGACCTTGCTCGCGCCTTGCTCGACGAGGTCTTTTTTCGCGGCATCGTAGTCGCCGCCGGCGCTCACCAGCGCGGCACGGCAATCGAGCATGCCCGCGCCGGTCGCCTCGCGCAGACGCTTGATGTCGTCGGTCGAGGGCTTGTAGGTCGCTGCGGTACTCACGGAGAGAAAGGCCTTTCATACGGGGACGGGCACCGCTCGCGCGGCGCCCGTCCGGTTAGCGCGTTCTGGTGTCTCGGTCCGAAAGTCGCATCGGAGCGTCGAGACCCTTGATTCCGGAGGCTTTAGACTCCGGCCTCCTGCCGATCGGCGGCCGCGGACTCGGCCTCGGGATTGTCGGCGAGATCGCCCGCCGGCGCCGCGGGCGAATTCGGCGCGGTCGAGCCGACCGTGCGCGGCAACGACGAGCCGTACGGATCGGCATACGCTTCGTCCTCGAAGCGGCTCGACTCGATCTCGGTACGACCCTCGATGATCGCATCGGCGATCTTCGAGACCATCAGCTTCACGGCGCGGATCGCGTCGTCGTTGCCGGGGATGGCGTAATCGATCTCGTCGGGATCGCAGTTCGTATCGATCACGGCGATGATCGGAATCTTCAGCTTCTTCGCTTCGAGAACGGCGATGCGTTCTTTCTTCGGATCGACGATGAAGACGGCGTCGGGCAGACGATGCATGTCCTTGATCCCGCCGAGGAAGCGCTCGAGCTTCTCGAGCTCGTCGGAGAGACGCGAGACCTCTTTCTTCGGGAGCAGATCGAACGCGCCCTGAGCCTTCATCCCCTCGAGCTCGCGGAGGCGCGAGATGCGCTTCTGGATCGTCGAGAAATTCGTCAGGGTGCCGCCGAGCCAGCGCTCGTTGATGTAATAGGTGCCCGCGCGATCCGCCTCTTCGCGAACGACGTCCTGCGCCTGCTTCTTGGTGCCGACGAACAGGATGACCTTATTCTCGCGCGCCATCTGCTTCACGGCCGCGTAGACCTCGCGCATCATGATGACCGTCTTCGAGAGGTCGATGATGTAGATGCCGTTGCGCTCTTGGAAGATGTAGGGCTTCATCTTCGGGTTCCAGCGCCGCGTCTGGTGACCGAAGTGCACGCCCGCCTCGAGCAGCGCCTTCATGGAAATGACCGATGCCATCGGTGGTGATGACCTTTCTGATCCCGCACCGGCGATCGCTCGCCGGCATCGTGGGGACCATCGCACCCGCGAGCGGGTGAAGTAGGAAGTAACCCTACGAGTATACCACGGCCCGTCCACCCGAGGCGGGAAGACGCGGCCGAAACCGAGGACGACCGCTTCGCTTCCACGGCAACACGGACGGATCGGCCTGCGGCACGCCTCGGCCGCCGTCGGAACGGTCCGACCGGCCCGTCGCGTGCGGGCTTACGGAGTGTCTGCCGCC
>CAZZZK010000053.1:11143-11580 GCA_964658555.1 Vulcanimicrobiota bacterium
GTCGTCCGCGGCGGCGACGATCTCGGCGCGATGGACGCGCACGTCCGGCGGAGCCTCGATGCCGATGCGAACGTTGTTGCGATCGACCGAGAGCACCACGATCCGAACGTCGGGACCGATGACGATCGACTGATTGAGCTTCCGCGAGAGGACGAGCATCGGACGCGCTCCTACGATGCGTCTCGAACGGAGAATGCCTCCGTCCGATCGGCATATATTTTGGCATAATCGTCCGAATAACTCGGCGACGTGAGCCGAATCGTCCGGTAAATCCGGCGACGCGAACCGAAGAGCTCGTCACCAAAAGCGGATTCGCTCGATAGCCCGGCGCCCGCGAGCCGGCGCGCCGAAACGTCGGGCTGTCGGCGAGGTCGAACGCGAAGGTTCGCCGATCGGCGCCCGTACCGAGCGCCTAAGCGCGTCAGGTCGACCGGCAC
>CAZZZK010000054.1:0-1535 GCA_964658555.1 Vulcanimicrobiota bacterium
CGTCCTCCGCGATGATGCGCGGCACGCGAAAGTACGCCCCCTCGCGCCGCGGCGCGGCTTCGAGCACGGTCTCGCGATCGAGCGACGCCACGGGGACGTCGTCGCGCATCACGTTGGAGAGCGGCACGACCTGCGCGGTCGCGGCGACGTCCGCGACCGGGAGCGCTTCGAGCGATCGTACGTGCGTCAGCAACGCCCCGAGCTGCGAGCCGAAGCGCTCGACCTCGTCCGCCGTGAGTGCGAGACGCGCGAGCTTCGCGACGTACGCGACGTCGATATCACCGGATGCCATCAGTTCTCCTCGAGTACGAGTCCGAGCGGGGCGACGTCGGCGCGATGCAGTGCCGCGAACGCTTCGATGTGACCCGTCTGCGGAAACATGTCGAACGGCTGAACGCCCTCGACGACGTAGCCTGCGGCGACGAGCTGCGCGAGATCGCGCGCGAGCGTCGCCGGATTGCACGAGAGATACCAGACGTGCGGGACGCGCGCCGAGACGAGCGCCGCGAGCGTCGCCTCGTCGCTGCCCTTACGCGGCGGATCGAGGAAGACGACGTCGGACGCCTTGAGCGCGTCGATTCCGATCTTCGAACGCAGCGTCGCTTCCACGCGGCCGTTGATGAACGCCGTCTTCGCTTCCACGCCGTTGAGCGCGGCGTTCGCCTTGGCCTCGCGCACGGCGTGCGGATTCTCCTCGATCCCGACGACGCGCGCGCCCGCCTTCGCGAAGAACAGCGCGAACGTCCCGGCTCCGCAGTAGAGGTCGATGATCTGACGCGGCTTGGCGACGTGGGGCGCGAGATACGCGAAGATCTTGCCGACCATCTCGCTGTTCACTTGAAAGAACGACGCCGGCGAGACGCGGAAACGGATGCCGTCGATCGACTCCGTGATCTCCGACGTGCCGCTGAGCGAGAGGTTGCGACGGCCCATCACCGCGTTCTCGCTCGCCGGCTCGTACGAATTGCCGATGCCGACCGTCCCCGGGAGCGCCGCCTGCAGCGCCGCGGCGACGGCCGGCAGCGTCGCCGACGCGCGCTCCGTCGTGATCGAGACGACGCTCTCGCTCGAGGCGCGGCCGACGCGGGCGACGACGTGGCGAGCGCCCGAGAACGCCTCGGCCGTCGCCGCGTCGGCTTTCGCGCGCCAGAGCCCCGCGATCGTCCGGTCGAGCTCGGGCATGACGATCGGACACGCTTCGATCGGAACGACGTCGTGCGAGCGCGCGGCGTAGAACCCGAACGCGTCGGCCGTGACGACGAGCGCCATCTTATTGCGATACGCTCGCGGATCGTCCATCCCGATCGGTTCGCCGACGCGAACGCCGCTGATGCCACCGAGGCGGCGAAGCGCGTTATCGACGATCCCGCGCTTCCACGTCAGTTGCGCGGGATAGGCGAGATGCTGCACCTGACAGCCGCCGCACTCGCCGAAGACGGGACAGAACGGTTCGGCGCGGTCGGGCGAACGGTCGAGGAGCTCGACGAGCTCGCCGACGGCGTACTTCGCCTTGACCGACTCGATGCGAACGCGCG
>CAZZZK010000054.1:1568-11448 GCA_964658555.1 Vulcanimicrobiota bacterium
CCCCCGGAACCGGTCCGAGGACGTACACGACCATCCCGTCGGCGCGGCCGACGGCCTGACCCGTCTTTGCGATGAGATCGGTGCACGCGATCTCGACGACGTCGCCCGGGGCGAGCGCCGCCGGTGTGGCGACCGTGTTACGACTCGGCTTTCTTCTCGTCGAGCTGCGCGAGGAGCCGATTGGCCTCGTCGATCAGTTGCTGGATGCGCTCGGTCGTCGGATCGGTCGGCGCCCGCAGCAGGGTAGCGCGGACGACGCCGTAGACGATCCCGGACGATGCGAGCACGATCGCGACGAAGAACAGGAGACGTTTGAGCGCGGAATCGTCTCGCGACGCTTTCGCTTCGTCGAGGACGACGGGCGTGACCGTCGCGTTCGAATGATTCGGATGTGTCTCGAGAGCGGGGCCTTCTGCCATCTCGCGTGATTCGCGTCTCAGCCGTTCGAAGCATCCTCGGACCGCCCCCCGCCGAGCGTCGCCAGAAGGTCCGATCGCAGGATCGGCCGCCGTAGCGCACCGGCCGCTCCGGCCGCACGAGCCGTCCGTACGAGCGCGCGTTCTTCGAGCGAAGCGATCACGTAGATCTCGCTGCCCGGCGACGCGTCGAGCAACGCCGCGATCGCCGGTCCGATCGGATCCGCGAGCCGGCCGTCGAGAAAGATCGCATCGGGCCGCTCGGCTCCGGCGCTCGCGACCGCCGACGCGAGATCGCCGCTCGCGCCGACGATGTCGTGGCCTAACCGTTCGCACTGCCGCTCGACGATCGCGCGCAGAACGGACGCATCGTCGCAGATGACGAGCCGCACGTCTACGCGCGAACCGCCGCCGTCGATTCGGGCGGGATCTCGTAGAGCAGCGACACGTGCGTCGCCGTGCGGCCGAGTACGAGATAGCGATCGACGACGCGCACGACGTGCAACGCGGCGGCATCCGGCAGCGGCGTCGTCTCGACGACCGTCGCGAGTCTGCCCGACGAGCCGCCCGCCCCGTATCGCGGCGCGCGCCGCGACAGCCGCACGACGGTCGCGCAGCCGTAGAGCAGCGCCGCGATCACGAGACACGCGAGAACGAGCCGGCCTGCGAACGCGATCTCGATCACGGACCGGGCGCGACGATGCTGCGCCGAAAGGCGAGTGCGGCCGCGCGAACGGCATCGGGCGGCTCGATCACGGTGAGCAGCGTCCCCGTCGTCAGGACGATCGCCGTCTCGCCGTCGTCCGTGTGTTCGACGGTTTCGATGAGATCGGCATTCACGATCAGCGGTTGGCCGTTCAAGCGATGCAACGTGATCACGCCGTACGATTTCGAACGGTCGCGCGCCGGTGCCTCGTCGCGCGCGAACTCCGCGAGCGGCACGCGTGCGAGGAACGCGTTCGCTTCGTCGAGTTCGGCCGTCTCGCGCCGTTCGCGGCGCAGCGCATGTTCCTCGCGGCGGCGGTCGCGTAATCGCTCGAGCGCGAGCCGGCGCCGTCCCGCCTCCGCGTAGAGGTCCCGCGCGCGGGCGAGTGACGCCGAGAACGCGACGAGCCGGCGCTCCAGCCGCCCCCCGAGCGCGTCGAGCGCGACGATCGACGCCTCGCTCGCCGCGAATGCCGGATCGCCCGAGCGAACGAGGGCGGCCCGACACGCGCGGTGCTCGGCGATCGCGGAGGCGATCTCGGACCGGCGCGACGTGCCGGCATCGTACGCCATCCGCGCGTCGACGACGATGGACCGGGCCTCGGCCTCGCGAGCGTAGAGCCGATCGAGCGCCGCTTGTAAGCGGAAACGAAATGCCATCGCTTCGTTATCACGCGTTTTCGAGCCGCGACTACCGGCCCGGAGCACGATTTAGCGAGTCGCGAGGCTCGCGCGTTCGGGCCCGAGCGAGACGGACTCGACCGGGACGCCGAGGGCGTCCTCGAGCGCGGCCACGTAGGTTCGCGCCGCGCTCGGCAGGTCGGCGATCCGGCGCACGTGCGAGACGTCCTCGTGCCACCCGTCGAACCATTCGAGCTCGAGCTCGAGCTTCGGGTCGCCCGCCGCTTCGAATCCGACGGACGTGCCTGCGACCGCGTAGCCGCGCACGATCGCGAGACGCTCGAAGCCGCTCAGCACGTCGAGTTTCGTGACGATCGCGCTCGTGAGACCGTTGAGCCGCACGGCGTAACGGGCGGCGACCGCATCGAACCAACCGCAGCGCCGCGGGCGTCCGGTAACCGTGCCGAATTCGGCGCCGCGTTCGCGCAGCCGATCCGCCGTCCCGTCGAAGAGCTCCGACGGGAACGGACCCGCGCCGACGCGCGTACAGTACGCCTTCGCGATACCGACGACGCGCCCGATCGCGGTCGGTCCGATCCCGAGGCCCGTACACGCTCCGCCCGCGATCGTATGCGAACTCGTGACGAACGGATACGACCCGTATCCGACGTCGAGCAGCGTACCCTGCGCGCCCTCGATGAGGATCTTCTCGCCGCGTTCCAGCCGCTCGTGCAGGTACGTCACCCCGTCGACGACGTGCGGCAGGACGCGGGGAATCGCTTGGATCGTCCGCGCGATCACGTCTTCTTCCCGCGGAGCAGTATCGCCGAGCGAGAATTGCGGCGGCCGCGAGAGCAGATTCTGACGGATCTTGTCGGCCACGGCCTCGCGCTTGCGCAACTCGCCGAACGTGATGCCGACGCGCGCCGCCTTATCGGTATAGGCGGGGCCGATGCCGCGCCCGGTCGTACCGATCGCCCCCTCGCCGCGAGCGCGCTCGCTCGCGCGATCGCGAGCCGCGTGATATTCGAAAACGACGTGCGCGCGATCGGAGATCTTCACGCGCGACGTGTCGATCCCGATGCCCGAGAGCATGTCCAGTTCGGCGAGCAATCCGTCGAGGCTGACGACGGTGCCGCCGCCGATGAAGAGATCCGGCCGCGCCTGCAGCACGCCGCTCGGCACGATTCGGAGCGCGAGTTTTCGGTCGCCGACGACGAGCGTATGGCCCGCGTTGTCTCCGCCCCCGAAGCGCGCGACGACGTCGTACTCGCCGGCATACAGATCGACGACGCGTCCCTTGCCCTCGTCGCCCCACTGGATGCCGAGATAGATATCGGCCTTTTGCCGCGCGGTCGCGTGCACGCTAGGAATCCCCGCGGAACTCGAGATCGCTCGTATCGCCCATCGATTGGATCGGCGTCCCCGCGAACGACGTCATGATGTACTCGGAGAAGAGCGCGTTCGGCCAGCCGAAATCCTTACGCGTGTACCGGCCGGGATTGCTCGGATCGAACGATTCGTGCAGCAAGTGATCGCCCGGATCGCTTCCGACGAGCTCGCCGAGGACGGACTTCTTCTCGGGCGTGGAGGTCGTGGTCAGACCTTGCATGATGATCGCGAGCGGCCACACGTACCCGTCGTTCGTATGCGCGCTGCCGATCCCGCGGGCGACGCTGCCGACGTAGAAGTACGGATTGTCCCGCGAGAGCAAGAAACGGCGCGTGTTGCGATAGACGAACGCATCGGGACGCGTGTATCCGAGATACGGCGCGGAGAGTAGGCTCGGGATGTTGGCATCGTCCATGAGCAGCTGCTTCCCGAGGCCGTCCACTTCGTAGGCGTAGACGTATCCGTAGTTCGGCGTGAACACCTCGCCGAACGTCTGGATCCCGGTCTGCACTTCGGAACGCAAGGTCTTCGCGCGATTGCTCTTGACGAGGTTGCGATAGACCGACCGTTCGATCTCTTCCATATCGCCGAGCGCGACGACCGCCATCATCTCCGACGGAATGAGGAAGTTGTACTTACACGCGTCGTCCGAGGGCCGGAAGCCCGTCCAGATCATCCCCGTGTACGCGACGGGATTGGGTCCCTTCGCACCGTCGTCGCGGCGCAACTCGCGATGCGTGTACTTCGAGTTCCGCGCGTGATCTTGCTCGCGCTCCATCGTCTCGAGAACGCGATCGAACGCGAGCGATTCGTCGCCCGTAAAGATCGACGCGTCGCCCGTCGTCTTCCAATAGCGCCACGCGAGGATGACCGGATAGGCGAGCGAGTCGAGCTCGAACTTCTCTTCCCACACCCGGTAGTTCAACGTGAACGCGTTCGCGTAGGGATCGACCTGCAGATACTTGCCTTCGCGTGCGATGATCCCGCGCAGGAGGCTCGCGACCGGCGGGTTGTCCTTGGCGAAGTAGAGATACGGCCACACCTGAGCGCTCGCGTCGCGCAGCCATTCGGCGGGGATATCGCCCGTCTTCACGTACGCCGTGCCGTCGGATGCGAGCGTCGCCTGCTGGCTCGTATTGATGAGCGCCGCACGAAACATCGACTCGACGCGAGCGTTCGGATTGTGGTAATCGGAGGCGGCGGCCGCGATCGATTGCAATTCGAGGCCACGCGCGGGGATCGCCGCGAAGGCGACGATCGCGGCGAGAAACGTGGCAACGAAGGAACGCATCACGCGCAGTTACGTTGATTTCTCGGGTGAATCCTCGGCTTCGCCCGGCGCGAAAATCTCGTGCCGCGCGCGTTCGCGTAAGAGGCGATAGATCGCAGGCGACGGGAAGCCGAGCCGCTCGAGCGCGCGAGCCGCACTCGGGTAACTCAGCGACGCTCGCGTGCGGTAGAGCTTCTCGAGCGCGAGCGCGAGACGCTCCTCTTCGGTTCGCTCGGCGGCTTCGACGCGCCGTTTCGCGGCCTCGCGGTCGATCCCGCGACGCACGAGCTCGGCGACGAGCCGCGCGTCGCCGAGCGCCTTCATGCGCCCGTCGACGAACAATTGCGCGAAGAGGTCTTCGTCGACGAAGCCGTCGGCCTTGCACGCTGCGACCGCCGCCCGCGTCTCGTCTTCGTCGTAGCCCCGCCGCGTCAACCGTGCCCAGAGCTGCGCTTCCGTGAGCCGGCGCTGCGCGAGCAGACGCAGCGACGTCACGCGCGCGGAGGAACGAGGCCGCGCGCGCGGCGCGCCGTCACTCGTCGCGCGCGGCTCCGATCGCCGCGAGCGGGGCGTGTCCGTTGCTCGAGGTCGCCGCACGCAACGCCTCGCGAATCTTCGCCGAGATCTCGTCCGCCACGTCGCTATGCTCTTCGAGGAACGCCTTCGCATTCTCGCGACCCTGACCGACGCGCACGTCGCCGTAGGTATACCACGAACCGCTCTTCCCGACGATGTTCCGCTCGAGCGCGACGTCGAGGATCGAGCCCATCTTCGAGATCCCGCGACCGTAGGTGATGTCGAACTCGGCCTGCCGGAACGGCGGCGCGACCTTATTCTTCACGACCTTCACGCGCGTACGCGACCCGACGACGTCCTGACCGACTTTGATCTGCTCGAGCTTGCGGACGTCGAGCCGGACCGATGCATAGAACTTCAGCGCCCGGCCGCCCGAGGTCGTCTCGGGACTTCCGAACATGACGCCGACTTTTTCGCGCAACTGGTTGATGAAGATCATCACGCATTTCGAGCGCGAGATCGCGGCCGTCAACTTACGGAGCGCCTGCGACATCAGCCGCGCCTGTAACCCGACGTGCGTATCGCCCATGTCGCCCTCGAGCTCGGCTTTCGTGACGAGGGCGGCGACCGAGTCGACGACGACGACGTCGACGGCGTTGGAACGCACGAGCATCTCCGCGATGTCGAGCGCCTGTTCGCCCGTATCGGGCTGCGACATCAAGAGACCGTCGAGATCGACGCCGAGCGCGTTCGCGTAGGACGGATCGAGTGCGTGTTCGACGTCGACGAACGCCGCCGTGCCGCCCGCTTTCTGAGCCTCGGCGATGATGTGCAGGGCGAGCGTCGTCTTCCCGCTCGATTCCGGACCGTAGATCTCGACCACGCGTCCGCGCGGGACGCCGCCGACGCCGAGCGCGAGATCGAGCGCGATCGAGCCGGTCGGGATGACGTCGATCGCCATCTTCTCGGCGAAATCGCCCATCTTCATGATCGAGCCCTTGCCGAATTGCCGCTCGATTTGCGCGAGCGCATTCGCGAGCGCTACCGCCTTCTCGTCCGCCACGTGTATCTCTCCTCAGCTGGTACGTTGTCGTTCTAACGAGAACGATATCGTTCGATTGTGCCACCCCCGTGGCACGAGTCAGGCCGGTACGGGTTCGAAGAGCGCGTCGATGAATGCCGCCGGATCGAACGGCCGAAGCTCGTCGATCCCCTCGCCGATACCGATGAATTTGATCGGGACGACGAGCGTATCGACGATCGCGACGAGGACGCCGCCTTTGGACGTCGAGTCGAGTTTCGTGACGACGATGCCCGTGAGCGTCGTCGCGGCGTTGAAGAGCTTCGCTTGCGAGATCGCGTTCTGGCCCGTCGTTCCGTCGACGACGAGCAGCGTCTCGTCGGGCGGGGCGCCCATCTCGCGCTCGATGATCCGCCGCATCTTCTTGAGCTCTTCCATGAGGTTGCTCTTGGTCTGCAGGCGGCCCGCGGTATCGATGATGACCACGTCGACCTTCCGCGCCTTCGCCGCGGCGAGCCCGTCGAAGACGACGGACGACGGATCGGATTCTTCGCGCCCGCGGACGAACTCCGCGCGGCTGCGCTCGGACCACACGCCGAGCTGTTCCGCCGCCGCCGCCCGAAACGTATCGGCCGCTACGAACATCACGCGTTTGCCCTGCGCCGACAAGGCGTGGCCGAGTTTGCCGATCGTCGTCGTCTTACCGCTGCCGTTGACGCCGACGACGAGGATGACGGCCGGCCGGTTCTTAAGCGCGAGCGCGCCGCCCGGAAGGGTGAGAAATTTGCGAACGTCGGTCTTGAAGCGCGCGACGACCTGATCGCTGCGGCTCCACGACTCCTGTTTCGCGACGGTCCGCAGCCCGTCGAGAATCTTCTCGGCGGTCGGCACGCCGAAATCTCCGGCGATCAGAATCTCTTCGAAATCGTCCCAAAATTCGCGGTCGAGCGGCCGCCGCTGCGATGCGAGCGTATCGACCGCCGCGAGCGACTCGCGCGAGCGGCCGAGAGCGCCCCGGAGTTTTGCAAGCCAGCTCATCGATCGTTCTCCGTTCCTCGACGTATATCGAACTCCTGTTCGATCGTCGCTCAGTCCGCGTGTTGCCGGAACGTTAGGTTGACGCGCTCGCCCGAGATGCGCGGATCCTTTGCGACGCGATGATCCCAGTGCCGCTGCGTCTCGCCGCGCATCACGATCAAGTCGCCGTGATCGAGATCGACGGAGACCACCCGGCCCGGCGCCGTCTTCGGGCGCAGATCGAACGCGCGCGTCGCCCCGAGCGTCAGGGAAGCGATGACCGGCCGCGCGCGTTCGGAGAGCAGACGATCGTTGTGCCACGCGACGCTGTCGCGTCCCGAGCGATAGCGGTTGAGCAAGACGTACGAGAACGGAACTCCGAGGTAGCCCTCGAGCCGCGCGCGGATCGCCCCGAGCTCCGGCGTGAACGGCGGCTCGCGGTCGTCGCCGAACCACGCCTGCTCGCGCGGGACGTCGACGAAACGGTCGTACATCTTCCGGCGCTCCCGCGTCCAGCGGGTGCCGTTCCGGATCGACGCGAGGAGGTCGTCCGCCGCGCCGCGCGCGAGCCACCCGCGAACGAGCACGACGTCGCCTCCATCGGACTCCGCGACCAATCGCTCTTCGAGCGGGTCGGCGGCGAGCGCGAGGAACAGCGACGGTTCGGCGGCGCCTCGCAGACGCCGCCGGGTCAGCTGCGGTCCTCGGAATCCGTCGCCGGGCGACGCACGTACTTCTGCTTCATCGTCGGATCGTTCTCGCGGAAGCCCATGTCCGTCCGGAGGACGCGCAACTTTTGCCGGAGGTGGATAACGGCTTGCGCGTGGATCTGCGAGACGCGCGACTCCGAGACGCCGAGGACGGCCTTGATCTCCTTAAGCGTGCGGCCCTCGAAGTAGTAGAGCGAGATCACGGTCCGCTCTTGCTTCGAGAGCCCTTCGACGCCGCGGATCAACTCGTCGCGCATCTCCTGCTGCTCGACATCGACGCCGAGCTCGTCGTCCGTGCTGCGCAGCGTATCCATCAGCGGGATGTCGTTGCCGCGGTCGCTCGGCAGACGCTCCTCGAGCGAGAGGACCGACGTCCCGCGAACCTTCTGCTGGAGCGACTCGAGCTCTTTACGCGGCATGCTCATGCGGTCGGCGACTTCGTCGTCGGTCGCCTGACGGCCGAACTCGGCTTCGAGCTCGTGCGTCGTTCGCTCGAGTTCGCGCGCCTTTTGCCGGATCGCGCGCGGCACCCAGTCCAGGGCGCGCAGCGCGTCGATGATCGCGCCGTGGATGCGCGTGATCGCGTACGTCTCGAACTTGACCCCGCGGTCGTCGTCGTATTTCTCGATCGCGTCGATCAGGCCCACGACCCCGTCGTTGATGAGGTCGTTCAATTCGACGTTGGGAGGCAGATTGACGGAGACGCGCCCGGCCACGTACTTCACGAGGTGAAGGTAGCGGTGGATGACCTCTTGTCGTGTGTACGTGACCCCGGCGATGACGTACTGCGACCGCGTTTCGAGCTTCAAGCGCTGTGATATTCTTCACGCCGGACCACCATCATTTTTAGGTGTCCCGGATCTGGCTCACACCGGCGGGCCGGGGCGTCAGGCACCGAACGCTCGCGTCGAGAAGAGAGCGCCCTGAACGAAGAGATACGCCCATTCGGCGAGCGAGAACTCGTTTCGGTCGCGCTGGATGATGCTCGCGAGCCGCGGCGCCCGTGCGAGCTGTTCGAAGAGCACGTCGAAGCGCTTCGGCCGGCTTTCGAGGAACGCCATGAGCTTGTGACGGTGACGCAGGCGCCCGTACAGGATCGACTTCAACGCCTCCTCGTACTGACGGGCCGCCGAAGCCGTACGGCCGTAGCGCGCGTCGGCGACGGCCTGGGCCGCGACGCGCCCGGAGAGCGCCGCCTCCTGGATGCCCTCGCCCGTCGTCGCATCGACGAGTCCCGCAGCCGTCCCGCCGACCATCGCCGGACCGTCGGTGATCACCGGGCGCGGATTGCCGCCGTATAACAGGTTGCCTTCTTCGCGAATCGTATACGCCACGCCCGGAAAAAGTCTCGCCCGGACGCGTTCGAGGAAGGCGTCGAGTTCGGCCCGCAGCTCCTTGCCGGAGCACTTTCCGGAGATACCGAGGCCGATCGAGAGATGATCGCGCTTCGGAAACATCCACGCGATCACGCTGCGACCGCCCTCGGTCGCGTAATAGTGCATTTCGAGCGTTTCGTACGTCTCGGCCGTGGCCGGCCGTTCGAGATACACGCGGTATTGGTAGCAGGTGATCAGTCCCGCGGTCCAGCGGTCGTAGCCGAGGGCCGACGTCTCGGCAAAACGAGCGCTCGAACCCTGCGCGAGGAACAGCGTTTTCGTGCGGACCTCGTGCCGTCCGCCCGACGCCAGGTCGGCATATTCGACGATCGTCGACTCGCCGTCGCGCCGGTAGCCTCGAAAGAGCCGGGACGTCCGAATCTCGGCACCCTCGGCGAGCGCCTGCTTCGCGATCGTTCCGTCGAGCTGCTCGCGGGTCGTGGTCAGCGCGTCGCCGATCGGGAAGTCGAAACGCCGGCCCGAGAGGCCGAAGAGCGAGATCGTCGGCGGCTCGCATTCGACGATCGAGCGCGGAACGTCGAACGTCTCGCAGAAGCCGGGCCGCAGGCCGCCGGCGCAGACGCGCTTCGCACCCACCTCCGGATCGCGCTCCAGGACGAGCGTTTCGACGCCGGACCGTGCGGCCTCACGTGCGGCGACGCCCCCCGACGGACCCGCGCCGATCACGAGAAACTCCACGTCTTCCATCGTCGGCCGCTCTTCGCGCTAGGCCGTGCGATTCCGCGTGGAGCCGGGCACCGGCGTGCCTAGTGGCCTCCGCCGCCCGAGCCGGCTCCGCCCGAGCCCGCGCCGCTCGACGCGCCGGAGGCGGAGCC
>CAZZZK010000055.1:0-9898 GCA_964658555.1 Vulcanimicrobiota bacterium
TCGGGCGACCAGCGCGGCGACGTCGAGACGCCGTCCGTCGTGAACGCGCGCGGCGCGCCGCCGGTCGCATCGACGAGCCAGACGTTGCGATCGTAGCGATCGTGCGGCCCGTCGAGCCGCGCGACCACGAACGCGACGCGCATACCGTCGGGCGAGATTTGCGAATCGGAGACGAGCGAGAGCCGGAACAGATCTTCCGCGGCAACGGGTCGGCGACCGTCAGCGGGCAGTGACGGCGCGGTCTGCGCTCGCGCGGGCGACGCTGCCGATGCGAACGCGAGAACGATAGCCCACAGACGAACGAACGAAAAACTCACGCCTGCCACTCCGACGCGCCGGTTTCAAAGCCATTCGTTGGATCGATGGGCGTCGCGCTCGGAGGCGTTGACCCGTACACCGAACGGCCAACAGCGTTGTCGAGGGCGCGTGCACGTGACGCCTGATCGGGACGACGCCGCACCCGGAGAACGGAGCGAGGTGGAAGCTCGAGTCAAGCGCGCCATACGCCTCCCGGCTAGCCGCTCGCCGGGCGCTGCTCGATCGCGCCGCACAGCGACTCGTCGAGATCGGTACCGAGCCTTCCGCGTTCGTGCGATTTATGCTTTCGGCTCCTACGCAACGGGACGTATCAATCTCGAGAGCGACCTCGATGCGCTGATCGTTCGCGATACCGACCTCCGTCGAGCGGATCGCGATCTCGACATTCGTCTCGCGTTCGACAGGTCGATCGGTCTCGATCTCATCGTCGTCACTCCCGACGAATACGCCGAACAACTTCCGGCCACGAGCTTCGGGCAGACGATTCTCGCATCGGCGGTACGGCTCGATGAGTCCCGATAATCTGTCGCTCGCGAAGGCTTGGCTCGCGGTAGCGCGTGAGGAATTGCGTGTGGCAGACATTCTGCAGAGCGACTCGCCGGCTACCGCTGCGTTTCACTCGCAGCAAGCGGCGGGGAAGAGCCTCACGGCGGCGTGCGTCTCCCGGACGCACCACGAACGCACGTCATCACGTACTTGCTAGACGAGCTCGCGGAGAACGGCGTGACGATCGGCGACGAGATCCGCAATGCGGCTCGCATCCTCGAGCGCTACTATGCGCCCACCCGATATCCCGATGCGCTCGGCGGCCTCGATCCTAGTCGCGTTTTTCAACGCGGCCAACGCTGTCGACGCAATCGAGCGAGCGTCGCGCATTCTCGCATTTGCCAAATCGCTGACGCAACGGTAAGCGCCGACCGATTCGGTCGCAGCTAGTCGCCGAAGAAAGCGCGGATCGTCTCCGCGTCGAAGCGTGAGTTGCGAAGTGTATCGTGCTCGAGATCGCATCATCGCTCAGCGAAGCGTTCGGAAGAATGCGGTGACGTCGGCGGCGAGGAGCTCGGGCTGTTCGAGCGCGGCGAAGTGGCCGCCGCGGGGCATCTCCGTCCAGCGCCCGACATCGAAGACGCGCTCGACGAGCGATCGAGGCGGCGCGCCGCCGATCTCCGCCGGGAAATGCGCGATTGCGAACGGGGTCGCGGGTTTGGTCGCGGGCGGCTGCAGCGGCGAGCGGCGGCGATTCCAGTACAGGTGCATCGATGGGCCGATCGTTTTCGTGAACCAGTAGAGCGCGATATCCGCGAGCACGTCGTCGCGCGAGATCGCCCGCTCGAGATCGCCGTGGCAATCGCTCCACGTCCGAAACTTCTCGACGATGTAGGCGGCGAGACCGGCGGGCGAATCCGTCAAGCCGAAAGCGAGCGTCTGCGGCTTCGTCGCCTGGAGATGCGCGTATCCGCCCTCGGCTTCGGTCCAGCCATCGGCCGAATTAAGATACGCCGATTCTTCGGGAGTTGCACCGTCTCCGAGCGCGCTGCGTGACGGCAAGAACGGTCGCATGACGTAATTGAGATGGACGCCGATCGTTCGCTCGGCGTGCTCGATGCCGAGCAACGTCGAGACGGCCGCGCCCCAATCGCCGCCCTGTGCGCCGAAACGCTCGTAGCCGAGCGCGCTCATCAGTTCGACCCAGGTCCGCGCGATCGCTGCCGGATTGGTTCCGGGCTCGGACGGCACTTGCGAGAATCCGTAGCCCGGCAGCGAGGGCACGACCACGTCGAACGCGTCGGCCGCATCGCCGCCGAAGCGCGCCGGATCGGTTAGACGCGGGATGATGTCCAAGAACTCTACGACCGAACCTGGCCAGCCGTGCGTCAGCACGAGCGGCATCGGCGCGGGTCCGACGCCACGCACGTGCAGCGCGTGCACGTCGCGACCGTCGACGTTCACGAGCACCTGCGGGAACGCATTGATCCGCGCTTCTTGCGCGCGCCAATCGAAATCGTCTGCCCAGTACGCGCACAGATCGCGCACGTACGCCAGATCGGCGCCGTCCGACCAATCCGAGACGAGCGCGTCCGGCCATCGCGTGGCAGAGAGTCGGGCGCGGAGATCGGCGATCTCTTCTTCCGCTATCGCGATCTCGAACGGGCGAACGGTACCGTCGTCTCTCATGGAGCGACCGTACCCGGATCGCAGCGCCGTGCGCGAGTTGCGCTATGCGCCCACACGCTATCCCGATGCGCTCGGAGGACTCGATCTTAGCCGCCTCTTCAATACGGCCGACGCTATCGACGCTATCCACGCGATCGAGCAGACGTCGCGCATTTCGCATTCGCCGAGACGTTCACGCAGATATCAAGCGGCCGTAGGCTCGCGCTGACGTAGCTCGACGCCCCGCCGATCGGCGATTGAATTCGAGATATTGCACGACGCATCGCACGCATGATAGGTTCGAGCGTGCTATGACCAGTGCAGCGAACCGTGCCCTCGAACGCATACGTCGAGTCGCGCTTGGATTTCCCGAGGCGAACGAACGGCTGAGTCACGGGATGCCGACGTTCTTCGTCAGCGATAAGAAGACGTTCGCAATGTTTGCCGATCGCCACCACGGCGACGCGCGCACGGCGCTGTGGTTCGCCGCACCGCCCGGCGCGCAGGAAGCGCTCGTGGGTTCGGGCCGGTACTTTCGGCCGCCCTACGTCGGGTACCGCGGTTGGGCCGCGGTTGCGCTCGACGCGCGAACCGATTGGCACGAACTCGAGGATCTCTTATGCGACGCATACGTTCACGTCGCGCCGCCGAAGCTGATAGCTCGGATCGTGCGCTAAGGGTCTCGAACCCGTTCCCGATCGCTTAGTCGACCGGCGGCACGTCCCAAAGCACGGCTTCTCCGGTGCCGCGCAATTCGAGGCGCGCTATGCCGGCGATCCGAATCGCATCGCCGCTTGCGAGCGTAAGCTCGTCGCCGACCGAAGCCCCCGTAACGTCGAAGCCACGAGCGACGGCGTTTCCTTCGGCGAGAAACGCGAAGCCGAGCCGATTCGCATCGAAATCATGCGTGACCGTTCCGTTCTCCAGACGCGCGACGTGAAAGCTCGCGTCCTGCGTTAGCGCGACGGGTGCGGCGACGCCTTCACGCCCCGACGCGACCCTTAGCCACGTATTGCGGCGCTGCTCGATCTCGAAATCGACCTGGCCATACGTCGGCTCGCCGCCGAGTCGGCCCGGCATCACCCACATCTGCAAGAAGTGCAGTGGCGCCGTCTGCGAGTGATTGAACTCCGAGTGCTTGACGCCCGTGCCGGCGCTCAGGAACTGCACGCCGCCCGGTCCGACGACGCCGTGGCTGCCGAGGCTATCGCGATGCTCGAGCTCGCCCTCGAGGACGTACGTTAGAATCTCCATGTCGCGATGCGGATGCGCCCCGAAGCCCATGCCCGCGAGCACGCGATCGTCGTTGAGGACGCGTAGCGCGCCCCAGTTCACGTTTTGCGGATCGTCGTAGCCGGCGAAGCTGAACGAGTGGCTCGTGTGCAGCCAATCGTGATCGAACGTCGCACGTTCGCTCGCCCGCTGCACGCGAAAGATCGGGGCCGTAGTCGGCGACGCGCTTGGCATCATTATCACGCGACGATCGCGCGGCGCGAACGCGAGGCGATGATCCACGCGACGGGGATGCCGAAGAACACGACGTGCGAGACGAGCCCGAGCACGATACTCGTGACGGTCGGCGGCTTCGATGCGTGCGCGAGGCCGGTCACGATCTGCATAACGATCATTACGGCGACGCCGAAGATCGCGCCCCAGAGAATCGGCTGCTCGACGAGCGCCGCTTTGCGCTCGGCGGCGAACGCGTAGGCGGCCGCAAAAACGATCGAGATCACGAAGTGCATGAGCAGCCCGAGCGCGATATACGAACTCGACGTGTACGCGGCCGGCCCGACGACCGTCGATGCGATGAACTGATAGATGCCGGGAAACGGTGCCGCATGGATGGCGACCAGGAACGCGTCGACGACGACGCCTCCGACGACGCCGGCGAGCAATATGCGCGGGATATTCACGAAGCAAACCTCATAACTTACTTAAAGTAGCCTACATATACAAACACGCCTACTTTACAATGTCAAGCGAAGCCCGGACATATGCTATGATCGCATCATGGCGACCTCGAGCGAGTCGGATCTCCGAAGCCACGTCGATTTCTGCCCGCGCTTTTCGCAAGCGATGGATTTCATCGGCAAGCGCTGGACGGGCGCCATCATCCGCACGCTCATCGGCGGCCCGTGCCGCTTCAACGAGCTGCTCGCACGCGTCACCGGCATCTCCGACCGCATCCTCAGCGAACGCTTGCGCGAACTCGAAAGCCTCGGCATCGTCAAGCGCGACGTCGCGCCGGGGCCGCCGATCCGCGTCAGCTACGAGCTCACGTGCTCCGGCTACGAACTCGAACCGATCATCACCGTCATCGAAGCGTGGGCCGGCAAATGGATCGCGCTCGGACCGACGGCCTCGGGAGAACGTCCGGAACCTCCGCACTAACCGCGGCGCGTACGGTACGCGTGCGAGCAACAACGCGTACGCGAGTTCCCTGCGGGTATCGCGTTTCGCGAACGGCATCGACTCCGCCGCCGGCGGCCCGGAGCGGCGCCCGCGCGCAGCTCATCGACGTTTCGAAAGCACCGGACGGCGATCGCTTCATGGCAATCGCTTCATCTCGATCGCCGAGCACTCACCCGAGAACCTCATCTCCGACAAGCACTTCTCGGGCGGGATCGATCGGCCGACTCCATCTTCATTCAGGTGACGAGCACCGTCGAGAATAATAAAAAAAATGAAGCTCGCCGTCCGCCCCGACGACTTCATGATCGACACCGTCTTTCGTCGACCGCGCGGATCGTTCGTTCGGTAACTACGATCCCCGGGTCTGTAACGCGCCTCCGCGCTGAGGCTACGAGGCACCAACGCACGGTAGCGTTTCGCGAACGATTGGGAACGTACGCTACATGACGACGCCGCGGCATTCGCGTTTCGATTGCAAGATCGAACCGGCGTGGAGTCTCTTCGTTCGGGAAGTAGCGTAGCTCATTATGAATATCGGAATCATCGGGGCCGGCAATATCGGCGGTGCGCTCGCGCGGCGTTTCCGCGCGGCCGGGCACGACGTCGACGTCGCCAACTCGCGCGGGCCGGAGACGCTCGCCGATCTCGCTCGCGAGACGGGCGCGAAGGCGGTCACCGTCGAGGAAGCCGCGCGCGAGAAGGACGTCGTCGTCATCACGATCCCGCAGCCGAAGGTCGCCGAGCTACCGAAGAATCTCTTCGCGAACGCGCGGCCGGGGCTCGCCGTGATCGATACCGGAAATTACTATCCGCGCGAACGCGACGGCAAGATCGAGGGCATCGAATCGGAACTCACCGAGAGCGCCTGGGTCGAGCGGCAGATCGGACACCCCGTCGTCAAGGTCTTCAACTCGATCTACGCCGAGCATCTCCAGAATAACGGGAAGCCGGCCGGCACCCCCGGGCGGATCGCACTCGCCGTCGCAGGCGACGTTGCGGCCGCGAAGGCGAAGGTCATGAAGCTCGTCGACGAGATCGGCTTCGATGCCGTCGACGCCGGATCGATCGCCGAGTCGTGGCGTCAGCAGCCGGGATCGCCCGGCTACACGAAAGATCTCGATGCCGACGGCGTTCGGCGAGCCCTCGCCGATGCGAAACCCGAGCGAACGCCGCAATGGAGCGCGACGCCGAAGAGCCCGGGGACGTTCGAACACCCGCAGTAACGCGTGCGCCGCTCTGCGACGCACGGAGAGTCGGCGTTATCCCAGGCTCGCGACGCGGGCGATCGGATCGATCGTCGCGCGGCGCTCGGGCCGGAGACGTTTCGTCTCGTACATCGCGGCGTCGGCCCGCGCGAGCAGCGCGTCGATATCGCCGTACGACGGATCGTCGATCGCGACGCCGACGCTCACCGATATCCCGATCGTCGCATCGGGGACGGCGATCGGCGCCTGCACCGCGAGCGCGATCCGGCGCGCGACGACGTGCGCGTTCTCGATGCTCGTCGCGTTCGCGAGCAGCAGCGCGAACTCGTCGCCGCCGAACCTCGCGGCGAGGTCGCTATCGCGCACGGCCGACGCGATGCGCGATGCGACGACGCGGAGGCACGCGTCTCCCGCCGCATGGCCGAGCGTATCGTTGATCGCCTTGAAGTCATCGATATCGACGAACAGCAGCGCGCAGCGCGGCTCGCCGCGATGCGGTACCTCGAGCGCGCGCACCGCGCTGCGGATGAAGCCGTTCCGATTCGCGAGCCCGGTCAGCTTATCGCGCAGCAATTCGTCACGGAGCCGCGCCTCTCGCGCGCGCCGCTCGGTGATGTCTTGGAGGACGATCGTGCATTCGGTCGGCTTCGGGCCGCGGTTCGCCACGGCCGAGACCGTCGCGTGAAACCAGCCGCGCTCGCCGCCGCGATCGCTGAGGCGCACGTCCGCCTCGCTCGTATCGCGACCGTTCGCCGCGATCGCTCCGAAGAGCGCGGGCATCGCGCCGCGCGGCTCGACGGTGACGCGATCGAGTACGGTGCGCCGCTCGTTGTCGGCCGTCGTCGGCCCGCAAAGCGCGAGGTAGGCACGGTTGCATTCCAAGATCGTACCGTCGAACCGGGCGATCGCGATCGCGAGCGGCGAGTCCGCGAACACCGATTGGAAGCGGGCTTGCCGTTCGTCGAGAACTTGCTCCGCGAGTTCTCGCGCGCGTTCGGCCTGCTCGTGCAGCGCTTCGCGTCTCGCGTCCGCAACGGCGCGCGCGGCGGCGATCGCCAACCGGCGATCGAGCGCGCGCGTGCCGAGCCCGAGCGCGCCGAGCGCGACCGCATAGGCGAACCACAGGATCGTTTCCCGCCGGGTCGCCCGGTCGAGCGCGCCTCGAAGATCGGATGCTTCGGCGGCCGCAATCGCCCGTTCGAGCGCGTCCGATCGCAGCACGAAGGCACGCACCGCACGCACGAGCCGCGCCGGATCTCCCGCGCCCGACGCTTCGCGTGCGTCGAGCGCGAACGCGAGCGCGTGCCCCGCGTCCATCGTGCGGCGAAGCTGCGGGTTCAGCGCGCGCCCGAGCTCCGGCGCGTGCGCGAATGCGGTCTGGAGATCGTAGCGCATCGAGAAGAGCTGGTCCGTGCCCCGGGCCTGCGCCTTCGCGATCGCGATCGTGTCGGGCGCCGCCGGCCCCGAGACGAGCGATCGCTGCGCGGCGGGCAAGTCGTACGAACTCGCGACGCCGAGCCCGATCACGACCGGATTCGAATCGAACGTGAGCCCGGAGCCGTCGCCGATCGCGAGCATGACGTGGCCGACGTCTCCGAGAAATGCCGAGGCTCGCTGCCGCCGCACCGGGCCGCGCGTCAGCGCGTTCTCGATGCTCGGCCATTCACGTGCGCCCGGCGCGCACGAACGCGTCTCGTCCGTTACACGCGGCGCGTCTCCCACGGACATCGCCGCGCCGGCGCGTAGGCCGTACGCGAAGAGGTCGTACATCCGGGCGACGCAGGCCTGACCGCGCACCTCGCGCTGCAATACGACGCGCTCGCCGTGGAACGCCATCGCCTGCACGACGGCGTACGCCGTGAGCGGAAACACGAAGACCAGCGAGAGCGCGATCGCTCGAACGTCACGCGCCCATCGTCGGGAAGTCGAAATCGAGCGCATACGTGATTCCCCGTAACGGTCGCGCCGCCTGACGTGCGGCCCCGTCAGTCTCTAAATCGGCGCGCGAACGGAGTGCGCGCACGTTCGTACGCGGCGTCGTGCATGCCGTCACACGCGCCGATCGCGGGAACGTTTTACGTTCGAGACGGCTTCTGTCTATTCGGTCGCGGCGATTAGCGTTCGTCCGCGAGCGCGAGTGCGATCGCGGCACGCGCCACGAGCGCCGCGAACGTAATTCTACGCTTCGAACGCACGCTCCGCATATCCGTCGAGCAGCGCCGCTCGCTCGAGATCTCCGGTACTCGCGATCGCGAGAGCGAGATGCTGGATGGCGACGAGTGCGAAAGCCCCTTCAGGGACGGCGGCGCGTATGCGCACGCCATCGGCGGCCGTGAAATCTTCACTTGCGAGCGCGAGCTGCGCGTCGAGCATCGCGCCCATCGCATTTTCCGGCCGGTGGAATGCGGCGCAAAACGCGTCGCCGATCGTCTTAAACACGTGCCCGCCGCGCGAAACGATCGCGTCTCGCACGATCGCATCGTGCCGCCGGACCGCGTCCTGCATCGCATCGCGGTTCCGTTCGCGGCGGACCGTGCTGCCTTCGATATCGGTGAACGCGAACGTGACGGTCCCGCTCGGCAGCGATTCGCCGCCGGCCGCGGCGGCGCACGTCGCCTCGGACGCGTTCGTCATCCGCTCGTTCGCCTCGGGAAACGATACGTTCGCGGCCTACGAGAGCGGTCGGCCGTCCTCCGTGCCGATCGCGAGGGCGATCGCGGCATGCGGCGTAAGCGCCGCACCTTCGGCGAGCCGGCGCGCGAGATCGTCCGGCTCGAAACGCTCGGAAAATATCGCGCGCAGACGCTCGTACGTCATGCGCTCCGTCTGCTCGCGAACGAAATTGGCGGCGGCGAACGCGGAGTCGGCGTAGCCTTCCAACAGCGCGGCGCGTCCGACGTCGCCGGCCGTCGCGAAGGCGAGCGCCAGATGCTCGATCGCGACGGTCGCGAAGCCCCCGCCCGGCTCCGTCTTCGCCATCTCGGCGAGTGCTTCACGGCCGACGTTTCGTGCTTCCGCATCGTCGAGCGAGGCGAGATATCCCGTCAGGTTGATCAGCGCGTTGACACGGAGCCAGTTATTCGCATCCGGGCGCAGGTCCGCGACGTATGCCCGCACCTCGTCGATCGCCTCGTGCGTGCGACCGCCGGCGTGTAGGGCCTCCGCGAGATTGACCGACAACGTCGAGAACGCCGGCACGTCGTCGTCTTTCAGACGCTTGAACGCCCGCGCATCGCGGAATGCCGCGATCGCGATCGAGAGGTCTCCGCCCGCAACCATGACCAGCTGTGCGCGAGCGAGGCGCAAGCTGCTCGCCGCCGAGCGCGGGAGGGCCGGCAACGCTTCGGCCTCTGCGAGCAACGCTTCCGCTTCGGCGACGTTCCCCTGGAAACTCTCGAACTGTGCGCAAGAGATCAGCGCACTGCCGATCAGCGGAACGTCGTCTGTCGGGCGAGCGTGCGCGACGGCGCGGCGTCCCATCTCGAGCGCGTGATTCTTACGGCCGAGGCTACCGGCGAGCCCGCTGCACGATAGTTCGAGCTTCGCCGACAGCACCGCATCGAAAGCCGGCACGACCGCGAGCAATGCTTCGCATCTCGTCAGGCCCTCCGCTTCCAGTCCGGCGCCTGCCCACACGCGCTCGATCGCATATGCGATCTCCGTGCCGAGCGCCGCGAACTGCGGCTCGGTCACGGCGAAATCGAGGGCCGCTCGGACGTCTTCGAGATCGCTCGCGAACATTTCGTCGACCGTGCGAAGAGACGTCGTACGCTCGTACTCGGCATATGCCGCGAGCGCGCGCTCTCGGA
>CAZZZK010000055.1:9908-11354 GCA_964658555.1 Vulcanimicrobiota bacterium
CGCGTACGCGCGCGTCGATTCGAGTAGCCGGTACCGCAGATCGTCACCCGCGGGCTCCGCGAGCACGAGCGATTTGTCGACGAGCGACGCGAGGAGGTCGAACGCCTCGAATTCGTCGAGATCGTCGCCGCTCGCGACGGCGGCCGCGGCCTCGAGCGTGAAGCCGTCGACGAACGTGCCGAGCCGCCGGAAGAGCTCGCGCTCGCGTTCGTCGAGCAGATCGAAGCTCCAGTCGATCAGCGCGCGCAGCGTCTGCTGACGCGGCAACAGATCGCGGCTACCGCCCGTCAGGACGCGAAAGCGTTCGTCGAGCCGCTCTCGCAGCTGTCGCGGGCTCAGGATCTTCACGCGGGCCGCCGCGAGTTCGATCGCGAGCGGGATGCCGTCGAGCCGGCGGCAGATGTCGACCACCGCGGCCGCGTTGTCGTCGGTCAGCGCGAACCGGCCGTCGGTCGAACGCGCGCGATCGACGAAGAGCGCGACCGCAGCCGAGCGCGCCGCATCGGATGCCGCGATGGTCGTGCCCGGCGCGGGGATGCCGAGCGGAACGAGCCGGTACGTCTGTTCGCCCGCGACGCCGATGGCCTGGCGCGACGATGCGAGCACCTTCACGCCGGGTGCCGTTCGCAGCAGCGCCGAGACCGTCGCCGCGACCGCATCGAGCACGTGCTCGCAATTATCGAGCACGAGCAGCAACCGCTTCGAGGCGATCGCGTTCACGAGTTTCGCGAGCGGCTCGCCTTCGCCGCCGAGCTGCGCGCCGACCGCCTGGGCGACGGCCGGTACGACGTAGTCCGCGCTCGCGAGCGGAGCGAGTTCCGCGATCCACACGCCGTCGGGAAAGCCTTCGGCAACCTGCGCCGCGACGTGCAGCGAGATCCGCGTCTTCCCGATCCCGCCCGTCCCGACGAGCGTCACGAGCGCGTGACCTTCGACGAGATCCGTCAGCTCGTCGATCTCGTTCTCGCGACCGACGAACGACGTGAGTTCGCGCGGAAGATTGTTCGGCCGCATGTCGAGCGAGCGCAGCGGCGTGACGACGTCGAACAGGCCCGGCGCGCAGAGCTGCCAGACGCGCTCGGGCCGGGTGAGATCCTTGAGCCGATGTTCGCCGAGATCGCGCAGCGACGCGTTCCGCGACAGCGTTCCGCGTGCGAGATCCGAGGCCGCGCTCGACACGAGGATCTGCCCGCCGTGGCCGATCGCGAGCAGGCGAGCGACGCGGTTGACGGTCGGCCCGAAATAGTCGCCGTCGCGTTCGTCGGCCGTGCCGGTGTGGATCGCGGCACGTATGCCCACGCCGTCGACGGCGGAGAAATCTTCATTTGCGAGCGCGAGCTGCGCGTCGAGCATCGCCGCGATCGCATCTTCGGGGCGGCGGAAGGCGGCGCAGAACGCATCGCCGATCGTCTTGAAGACGTACCCGCCGTGCGCCACGATCGCCGC
>CAZZZK010000056.1:0-11303 GCA_964658555.1 Vulcanimicrobiota bacterium
TCTCGATGAACGTATCCGTGTGCGCGATGTACGCTTCGGGCTGATAATAGTCGAAGTACGAGACGAAAAATTCGACCGCGTTATTCGGGAAGTAGTCGCGGAACTCGGCCGCCAGCTGCGCGGCGAGCGTTTTGTTGTGGCAGAGCACGAGCGTCGGCTTCTGCACGAGCTCGATCACGCGCGCCATCGCCATCGTCTTGCCGGAGCCCGTCACGCCGAGGAGCGTCTGGGCCTTCGCGCCGCGACGGATGCCGTCGGCGAGCTTATCGGTCGCGGACGGCTGGTCGCCCGCGAGCGCGTAGGGTGAGAGCAGTTCGAAGCGATCCGACATGGCTCGTCGTTCGACACGGCGGAGCGGCTCGCCGTTGCGCCCGCGCCTTCCGTTCCGCCGAGAGGTGGCCCCGGCGCCGAACGCCGGCGCCCCGGCCCACGAGCGGAGGCCCGGCCGCCCGCTGCCCGGCTGCCCGTCAGTCGTCACGCGCGGACGCCGGGTGCCGTACGCCGTTATCTTTACCGATTCCATACGCAATCCGGCCGGCGGCTCGCCCGCCTTCCGACGCGGCGTCTCGTTCCCGGCCGATACCGAGAAGGTGAGCATCATTCCGGCGTGCATCGTGGCCGTCGCGCTCGCGATCGGCGCGATCTCCATGGTCCGCGGCGGAGGCGACCGCATGGGACGCCCCCTTCCCGCGATTCGCCGGACGCGGCGGCCGTGGGCCGTCATGCTGCTCGGCGCGACGGGGCTCGGTCTCTTCTGGGCGTTTTTCTCGGTGACCGACCGCGAGGCGCAGGCCTACGCGACCGACCCGTCCTGCACGAGCGCCTCGACGTTCGCGGACGCGTCGGCCGGCTCGTGCACGACGGAGCCCGTCACGATCGAACGCAGTTACGTGCCCGACGGCGAGGCGCGCAAGCCGGTCGTGATCCTGCGGCACGCCGACGGCCGGACGGATCCCGTCGTCGCGGAGCTCGAACCGCAGGACCGCCTCGTCGGCGAGCTCGTCACGCATCCGGGCGTCGCCGCGACCGCGCAGCGTTTTCGCGGCTACATCGTCGGCGTGCGGACGCCCGCCGGCTCGTTCGAAACCGACCGTTCCCCGACGCGGCTCCACTCGATGTTCGGGATGATCGCGATCGTCTTCGGCTCGATCGCGACGGGCTTCGCGATCAAACTCGGCCTCTCGTAGCGCGAGTTTCTCGCCGCTCGGAGGAGCGGGTTGCTCGGGCACGGTGCGGAACTCGGCCTCTCCGATGCTGTCCGGTCTGATGATGGACGTCCCGCTCACGATCGCGTCGGTCGTGGATTACGCCGCGCGCTGGCATGGGACGGTCGAGATCGTGAGTGCGCGCGAAGGCGCCCCGGCGCATCGCACGACGTACGCGGCGATCCGGGCGCGCGCGAGGCGGCTCGGTGCGGCACTCCGGGCGTACGGCATTCGACCGGGCGATCGCGTCGCGACGCTCGCGTGGAACGGGTACCGGCATCTCGAACTGCTCTACGGCATCTCCGGGATCGGCGCCGTCGCGCACACGCTCAATCCACGCTTCTCGGACGATCAGCTCGCGCACATCGTCGCGCACGCGAACGATCGCCTCGTCTTCGTCGATCCCGATCTCTTTCCGATCCTCGAACGTTCGGCACCGAAGCTTTCCAACGTCGAAGCGTACGTGGTGCTCGCGGACGACGACGTCGAACCCCTCGACGATCGCCGTCTCCGTCCGACGCCTCTCGTGCGCGCACCGCGTACGTCCGCGCTCTCCGGTTCGCGCTACACGTCGACGTACGAATCGTTCCTAGCCGCGTACTGCCCGCGAGAACATGCCGGGGAGGCGCGCATCGACGATACGCCGTGGCCGCAGGTCGACGAACGAGCGGCCGCGTCGCTCTGCTATACCTCGGGGACGACCGGCGATCCCAAGGGCGTCCTCTACTCGCATCGCTCGCTCGTGCTGCATGCGCTCTCCGGGGCGCACGTGCAGCGCGGAAGCCGCGATTGCCTCGGAACGATCGCGCCGATCGCACCGATCTTCCACGCCTGCGCGTGGGGCTTGCCGTTCGTCGCGCCGATCGTCGGTGCGACGCTCGTGCTGCCGGGCCGCGCGCTCGATCCCGAAAGCATCTTCGCACTCCTCGAATCCGAAGCCGTCACGATGACCGCGGGTATCCCGACCGTCTGGATTCGCGTCGTCGAATGGCTGCGCGAGCGCGACGCACGCTTCTCGACGCTGCGAACGCTGCACATGGGCGGCGCGCAGCCGCCGCTCTGGCTCGTCGAGGCGCTCGAACGCGACTACGACGTCGAAGTACTGCACGGCTGGGGGCTCACGGAGACGAGTCCCGTCTGCACGTCGGGCCGCCCGCTCCCGCGCCACGAATCGTCGCCGGACGTCGCGCACTACAAGACGCGCGCCGGACGGCCGATCTACGGCGTCGAGATCCGGCTCGCGAGCGCCGCGGGCGGCACGTTGCCGCACGACGGCGTCGCGCGCGGCGAACTCGAGGTGCGCGGCAACTGGGTCGCGAGCGCGTACTTCGACGACGAATACGCGAGCGACGCGGCCTTCACGACCGACGGCTGGTTTCGCACGGGCGACGTGGCCTCGATCGACGCGGACGGCTACGTCACGCTCGTCGACCGCGCGAAGGACGTCATCAAATCCGGCGGCGAGTGGATCGGGTCGCTCGCGCTCGAGAAGATCGCGGCCGGCCACCCGGGCGTCGCGGAGGTCGCGGCGGTCGGCGTTCCGCACCCGACGTGGGGCGAGCGCCCGATCCTCGTCGTCGTGCGCCGCGCGGGCGCGGCGCTCGAGGCGGCCGACCTCCGCGCGGCGTTCGCGGGAAGCGTTCCGAGCTGGTGGATCCCCGACGACGCGATCTTCGTCGCGGAGCTTCCGCGCACGGCGACCGGCAAGATCTCGAAGGTCGCGATACGCGCGATGCTGCGCGAGCGCGCCTACGTTCCGCCGGACGCGCGTCCCCGCGTCGCGGAGCCGTCGTAACGGCGCGGGGCCTTACGCGACGGCGGCGGTTTCGAGCGGGCGCGCGACGCGCGGTAAGCGGATCGTGACCGTCGTGCCGGCCGCGCGATCGCTCGCGACCGCGATCGTCCCGCCCGCGCGTTCGATCGCGCGCTTCGCGATCGCGAGGCCGAGCCCCGAGCCGTCGACGTCGCGGCGCGCGCCGCGATAGAAGCGATCGAACGCGAAGCGCAGCTCGTTCTCGTCCATCCCGGGTCCGGCATCGGCGACCTCGACGACGACGGTCCCCGCGTCCGCGGAAACGCATACGGCGATCTCGCCCGCGGTGTATTTGAGGGCGTTGTCGACGAGATTCGTGACCGCGTGCATGAGATCGGTCGGATCGATCTTCGCGAGCGGCCCGGGCGGTGCGTCGATGCGTATCGCCCGCGCCGGCTGCGCCTCGGCGAGCGGCGAGACGACGTCGGAGACGAGTTGCGCGACGTCGATCATCTGCGGAACGGCGACGGCATCGCGTTCCCAGCGATCGAGCAGCATCAGCTTGTCGATGAGCGAGGCCATCACCTGACTCTGCCGCGCCATCGTCTCGAGGATCCGTTCGCGATCGGCCGGCGTCCGCAGATCGCCCTTGCGCAAGATCGCGATGAAGCCCCGCATGACGGTGAGCGGCGTGCGCAGCTGATGCCCGGCGTCGGCGCTGAACTGGCGGATCGCGGCCGTCGCGCGTTCGCGTTCGGCGAACGCCCGTTCCATCTGCGCGATCGCGCCGTTGTACGCGACGGCGAGCGCGCCGAAATCCTGACGCGCGTCGGCCGGGATCGTCTGCGGCGTCAGATCGCCCGCCGCGAATCGCTCGAGGGCGCGCTGGACGTCGAGCAGCGGGCGCACCGTCTGCCGCACGAGCGCGCGCGCGAGCACGAGCGCGACGAGCGCCGCGAAGGCGAGTCCGAGCGCGAGCGGCAGCACGAAGGCCGACGCCGTCGCGACGATCGCGGGCTCCGCCGGCCGGACGATCACGTCGACGTCGCCCGCCCGGCCGTGCACCGCCTGCACGCCGAAGGCGAACGCGAGGCCGAGCAACGGTGCCGCGAGCGGCCCCTCGGCGCGCGGTTCGGCCGGTGCGACGCGGTGCGCGTACTGCGTGACGATCGGCAACGCGTCGGTGCGGTGCGCGCGATAGACGACGACGCGCCGCGCGCCTTCGATGAGCAGGACGTTGATGCCGGGCGAGAGGTACCGCGCGGCGATGCGATCGCCGACGTCTTCGAGATCGGTGCGCTTCGGCAGCGCGCCGATCGACGTGGCGATCTGCGCGAGCGTCATATTCTCTTGCGCGACGACCGAGCGCGCGTACGAACCGAAGGCCAGGAGCGCGCCCGTGAGGATGAGGATCGCGAGAACCGCGTAGAGCTCGAGCGCCGCGATCCAGAGGAGGCGGCGCCCGAAGCGCGGCTTCACGCCGTCGTCGCGCGCATCGTATAGCCGACGCCGCGCAGCGTTTGAATGAGCTTCGTCGCTTCGCCGCTGTCGAGCTTCGCGCGCAGATACGACACGTACGTTTCGACGGTGTTCGGGACGACGTCGCGATCGACGCCCCAGACGAGATCGAGCAGCTGCGAGCGCGTGAACACGTGCTCCGGGTGACGGACGAACGTCAACAGCAGGTCGAACTCGCGCGTCGACAGTTCCACGCGGCGTTTCCCGCGGTGGACGCTGCGGCGCGAGAGATCGACGGTGAGATCGGCGTAGGAAAACGTCTGCCGGAGTTCCATCCGCGGCCGTCGCAGCGCCGAGTGGAGCCGCGCGATCAGCTCCTCGAGTTCGAACGGCTTCTCGACGTAATCGTCGGCGCCGCGCGAGAGGCCGGTCACCTTTTCGGAGGTCTCGGTCTTCGCGCTGAGCATGACGATCGGGACGTCGGTCAGCCGGCGCAACGCCGGCAAGAGCGTGAATCCGTCCGTCTGCGGGAGCATGACGTCCAAGATGACGATCTCGGGCGACCACTGCCGGATCGCTTCGATCGCCTCGCGCCCGTCGCCGACGGTCCGCACGGCGAAGCCGGCCTGACCCAGACCGTAGTCGAGGAGTTCGCGAATCGAGAGCTCGTCGTCGACGACGAGAACCCGCGCGCCGACGGTTTCCATGCGATTCTCCATCGTTCCCGAGGATACGGGGATATTCTGGGACGCGAGCTCGCCTCTTCCCATGCCCGCCCCAGATCGAGCGGGCGGCGGGCCGCCGATTCGCAATCTCCGGCAGGAACGCGCGGGTGAAAACCTGCTACCCACGGAAGAGTTCCCACCTCCAAGCCACCCCTCGTTGCGAGACCACGGTCTCCCCGAAAGGTAGCGGATCGCGATGTCCGTCAACAAACCGCTGCTCTTCAGCGGAAACTCGAATCAGGATCTCGCGCGCGAGATCGCGCAGCGCATGGACACCCGGCTCGGGAACGCGCTCGTCGATAAGTTCAAGAACCAAGAGTGCCGGATCGAGATCCGCGAGAACGTGCGCGGCGCCGAAGTCTTCGTGATTCAGTCGGTCTGTCAGGCGCCCAACGGCAACTCCGTCAACGATTCGCTGATGGAGCTGCTCATCATGATCGACGCGCTGCGGCGCGCGTCCGCCTATCGCATCACGGCGGTCGTTCCGTACTACGGCTACGCGAAACAGGACAAGAAGACCAAAGGCCGCGAGCCGATCACGGCCAAGCTCGTGGCGAATCTCATCGAGAAAGCGGGCGCCGCGCGGCTCGTGACCCTCGACCTCCACGCCGCGCAGATCCAGGGCTTCTTCGATCTCCCCGTCGACAATCTCGTCGCGGCCCCGACGCTCTGCGGCTACCTGAAATCGCAGGGTCTCGAAGGCGACGATATCGTCGTCGTCTCGCCCGACGCGGGCGGCGTGCCGCGCGCCGAGAACTTCGCGAAGCGCCTGCGCTCGTCGCTCGCGATCGTCTTCAAACGGCGCCCCGAACCCGACGTCTCCGAGGTCACGGAGATCGTCGGCGACGTGCGCGGCAAGATCGCCGTCGTCGTCGACGACATGATCTCGACGGGCGGCACCCTGGCCAAGGCCGCGGAGGCCCTCATCGCGCGCGGAGCGACGAAGGTCATCACGTGCGCGACGCACGGCATCTTCGCGGGCGACGCGATCCGGGTGCTCTCGGAATCGCCGATCGAGAAGATCATCGTGACCAACACCCTGCCGAACAACGAAGCGCTGTTCGGCCCGAAATTTAAAGTACTCTCGATCGCGCAGATCCTGGCGGATGCGATCAAGCGTATCACTGCGAATCGCTCGGTCTCCGAGCTCTTCGCCAAGGACGACGAATCGCCGAACGGATCGTTCCAAACGATCACGCTGCCGGACGTCCTCACCTCTGCCGCCTCGGCTATCGGATAACGGAAAGAACATGGCTACACTCGAGAAGACACTCGCCGTCAAACTTCGCGGCTCGACCGGAACGACGTCGTCGCACGCGCTGCGCGCCGCGGGCCGCGTCCCCGCGATCCTCTTCGGTCACGGCGCCGAATCGACCGCGCTCGAGCTCGATGCGAAGGCGTTCGACGAGCTGCTGCACGACGCGGGGCCGAACGCGATGCTGACGATCGCGATCGAACACGGCGATCGCGACACCGTCCTCGTGCGCGACGTCCAACGCGACCCGATCACGCGACGCGTCATCCACGCCGATCTGCAGCGCGTCCGCGCGAACGAAGAGATCACGGCGACGCTGCCCGTCGTCACGGTCGGCGTCTCGGACGGCGTGAAGAATCACGAAGGCGTGCTGGACATCGTGCTGCACGAGATCGAAGTCCGGGGGCCCGCGAACGCGCTTCCCGAGCAGATCGAGATCGACGTCGAATCGCTCGGCCTGCACGACAAGGTTCACGCGAACGAGATCAAGCTGCCGAAGAAGCTCAGCCTCGTCACCTCGGGCGAGCTCGTCGTCATCTCGGTCGAACCGTCGAAGGTCGCCCAGTTGGCCGCCGAAGCCGAAGCGATCCTCGCCGAAGCGCAGGTGCTCGACGAGCCCCTGGCCGAGGTCGAGGGCGACGCCGACGCGATGGCCAAAACCGAGGAAATCGAGTAACTGCCGGCAGGCACACGGATCGTCGCGGGGCTCGGGAATCCCGGCCCCGCGTACGAGCGAACGCGACACAACATCGGCTTCCGCGTCGTCGACGAGGTCGCGCGGCGTCTCGCCGTCACGAGCTGGAAGTCGAAGAACGCCGCCTCGCAAGCGCACGTCGCCGCGAAGAGCGTCGTGCTCGTGAAGCCGATGTCGTTCATGAACGACAGCGGCGGACCGCTCGGTAGCGTGGCCCAATGGTGGAAGACGCCGCCGGAATCGATCCTCGTCATCAGCGACGATCTCGACCTTCCGTTCGGGCGGCTCCGCATGCGCGCGAACGGCGGCAGCGGAGGTCATAACGGCCTCAAGTCGATCATCGCGCGCTTCGGCGAGGCGTTCCCGCGGTTACGCGTCGGGATCGGCCGCGGCCGCAGCGACACGATCGATTACGTGCTCGCGAATTTCGGCGTCGACGAGGAGCGCGATCTTCCGACGCTCATCGGCATCGCCGCCGACGGCGTCGAACGCTGGCTCGCGCGCGGCGAAACGGACGCGATCCAATACGTGAATGCGTACCGGCTGCCGTCGCTCGAGGCGCCGAAGAAGCCGCCGAGAGAACCGAAGCCCGCATCCGAACGCCGTCCGCCGAGCGGACCGGCATCGGACCGCGCCGTTACGGACGGCCGGAGCGAACCTCGAGCGACGCCGACGATCGCCGGCGCCGGGAAACCGTGAGCGCGCGATGACGAATTTCACGGGCCGGACGTTCGTGGTTCGGATCGACGGCGGAGCCGTCGGCGGCACGACCACGTTTGCGAGCGACCTCACGTTCCTGATGCAGCGCCACGTCCGGCCGATCGTGATCGCGCCCTCCGGCGACGTCGCGCGCGCGTGCGTCAAGTCGCTCAATCGCCATAGTAATATCGCGGTGGGCCTCAGCGGCGCCGACGCCGCGTTGCTGCCCTCGGGCGGCGCGGCGCGCATGGGCCGCGTGCAGGCGGGCATCCTCGCGACGCTCACGACGGCCGGTTATCTACCCGTCATCGAACCGACGGCGTTCGGTTTCGGCGGCGACGACATCGCGCTGAGCGCCGACGACGTCGCATCCGCGATCGCGACCGCGACCGAAGCGGCGCGCGCGCTCTTCTTCCGCTCCGCGGGCGGCGTCGTCGACCCGACGTCGCGAACGCTGCTCGCCGAGCTGACGCCCGCGGAAGCGCTCGCGCTCGCCGACCGCGACGACCTCGACGACGACCTGCGGGCGATGATGCGCGCCGCCGCGAGCGGCGTGCGCGGCGGCGTCGGCGCCGCACAAATCCTCGACGGCAACATCGATCACGCCGCCATCGTAGAATTGCTCACCGAACATCACCTCGGCACGCAAGTCGCGGGCACGGTCTACCTCGGCAGCGTGTGAGCCTCGCTCTCGAAGCGAATCGAGTATTCGAGCCCGGCTACGAACGCCGTTTGCCTTAACGTCGAGATACATCGCCGACATTTGCACGGTGACGCATCGAGCTTCACTTCTTGCGTTTTCCTTGACCGGCGGTTTCTTCCGAGCGATAACATTCGGCGGTGTGGTCGTTGATGAAGCCCGTCGCTTGCATGAACGAATAGATGACGACCGGGCCGACGAACGTACAGCCGCGCTTCTTGAGATCGCGCGAGAGCGCGATCGATACCGGCGTATCGACGGGAATGGCCTCCGCATCCGGCGGTGCGTGATGCTCGTTCCGAGCGGCGGTGCGCCAGGGCGCGAGGTACGCGTCGAACCCGCCGTGCGTTTCGCGAAGCGTGCGGACGGCGCGCGCGTTCGCGATCGCGGAGACGATCTTCATTCGGTTGCGGACGATCGCCGGATCGGCCAGCAAACGTGCGACGTCGCCGTCGTCGTAGTCCGCGACGCGATCGACGTCGAACCCGTCGAAGGCGTTGCGGTAGCCGCCGCGCTTGTTCAGGATCGTCTCCCACGAGAGCCCGGCTTGCGCGCCTTCGAGCACGAGAAATTCGAAGAGCTCGCGTTCGCCGTGGATCGGCGTCCCCCACTCGTCGTCGTGATAGGCGATCATCGCGGGCGATCGCGGCCACGCGCACCTTACCGGCACGGATCGTGGGCTCGCTGCGCGCGGGCGATCCGCGTGCCGATGGGCGGGACGCTCGCGAAGTAGAGCCGCGTCAGGCGCGGCGGACATTCGACCGCGAGCGTGTCGTCGCCGATGCGGACGAACGCCCGCACCGCCGCCGCACGGCTGCGCGTCAATCGTAAGGCGTACACGTCGGCCTGCGATTCGAGGTTACGCGAGTACCCGTTGTAGAGCGGCCAGACCACGAGTCCGATGAGCCCGATGAACGCGAGCACGAGGGGGATGCGCGCGAGCGAATCGTCGTCGCGCCGGAACGGAACGCGATCGGCCGCGATCACGGCGAGCGCCGTGGTGCAGATGAAGAGGAACGCCCAGACGAGCGAGAGTCGGAAATCGTCGCCGTGCCGGTAGTGCGCGAACTCTCGCGCCGCGAGAAACAAGATCTCGTCCGGCGTCGCGTTGGCGAGGAGTGCGTCGCCGAGAACGATCCGTTTCGTCGGTCCGAAGCCCGCGATATCGGCGACGACCGCCTGATTGCGACGTGAGAAATCGGCGCGATAGATCGGTGCGTCGGCGATCCCGGCGCGCGCGGCGAGCCGGTCGAGCGGCGCGCGGATCGGTGCGTCCGCGGAGAGCGGGACGAAGTGGTTGTAGAGCGGCGCGAACAGCACGGGTTCGAAGAACGCGGCCGCGAGCGAGACGCCCATGAGGCCCGCGATCGCGTAGAGATACCACAGCCGCGTCCGATCGACGAGTTCGAAGATCGACGCCACGACGAGCCCGACGACGAGCGCCTCGATCGTCGCGGCGATCCCGTAATCGCGCAGCCACGTGGCGACCGCTTCCGTCGATGCGCCGAACGCGAGATCGAGCCGGAAGCGCACGAACGCGAGCGGAAGCGCGCCGAGCTGCGCCGCGTACATCGCGAGCGTGGCGACGAGCGTGCGACGCACGAAGGCGTTCGGCACGTAGCGGGCCGTCGCGTCGCGCGCGCGCGCGGCGAGGCCGAAGAACCAGAGGCCGGTGAGGACGACGATCTGCGAGAGCGCCCAGCCGAAGAAGAGCGGCCGGCTGTCGTGCTGCAGCAAGCGCGCGACGCGCTGGCGATGCGGATCGAGCAGGCGCGACGCGGGCACCGTGAGCAGCGCGCGCTCGGGAAACGCGTCGATACGGCGATCGATACGATGATCGACGCCCGGCTTCGCGACGCCCGTGCCCCGCACGCCGCCGACGGCGGCGATGCACGCGAGGACGATCAGCAAGCAGAAGCGCGCGGACCGGCGCGCCCTAACCCGCGAAGGCAGCCGTTTGATGATCGGCGATGATCTCGGCGTTGGAGCGTTCCGGGCCGTCTTCGTCGACGGTCGCCCGGCGGCGTGCGGCGACCGGATTCTTCACGATCACGTAGCGCGGGCATTCCGGGCCGTTGGGCTCGTTGCAATACCCGCGCACGCACGTCGCGCCCGCCCGCACGAAGAGCGCGGGCGCCGCACGCTTCGCGAGCCGCAGCATCGCGAACGACATCTCGCGGATCTCCCATTGCGCGTTGTTGCACGTGCGCAGCGAGAAATAGTCGAGCAGCGCGCGCGCGTTCGCGGTGATGACGATCTGCGTCTCCGCGGCGTTGGGAAGCGCGAATCTGGCGTCTTCGGCCGGGATCCCCGCGGCGGCGGCGGCGGCGTAAAACGCCGCGATCTCGTCCATGAGCGCGGCGAAGCGCTCGGCGATGCCGGGTTCGGCCGCGATCGACGGCGGCGTGACGTACTCGAAGGGACCTTTGAGCGGGATGTAGCGCTGACTTTTCTGCTCGTACGACATGTGGCGATGGCGGACCAATTGGTGCGTCAAAGCGCGCGAAACGCCGCTCACGCCGAACGTGAATTGCGTATGCTCGAACGTCGAAAGATGTCCGGCATCGCGCACGCGCCCGACCATCTTGACGATATCTTCGCGCGACCAATTCTCGTCGATCGAGGCGACGTCGCGCGGGCTGTAGCAGTTGCGCGCGGCGGTCGCGACCGACCGCTCGGGATCGGGCGAGTGCGAGAGGAGCACGACCTTGAGTGCCATCCGCAACGGCTTCGGGTACCCGTCGCGCTGTCCCTCAGAGGTCCCGGCGATTCCGCGAATCCTAGGGGCGTGCCGTCGCCGCGCGCGCCGACGGC